>DATJTR010000792.1:0-3585 GCA_035503215.1 Pirellulales bacterium | reverse complement strand
CGTAGATATAATTGTCAGGGCAATCTCTGCTATGCCAAGGCCAGGCTGGGCGCCCGAGGAGCGGCTGAGCGTGAATCCGTCCACCCAACCTCCCGAAGGCCAGACGAACCATTGCCCCTTGTGCGGCAATGCCGCGATCGTCGAGCCGGCCCGCTTGCCGGGCGACGCCGTTTGCCCTGGCTGTGGTTGCCTGCTTTGGTTCGCCAAGCCCTGCGAGCCGCAACAGATTTTTGGCTTTCACCGCATGTCGATTGCCGATCCGGCCATTCGCACCAAGCAGCAGGCGCTAGCGGCGATTCTCGACCGCCTCGTCGCCGAGGGGTTGTTGGCGGGCGAACATCGCGAGGAAGTTTTGGCCGCGCTGCTCAAGCGCGAGGAGCTGGGCTCGACTGCCATCGGCCGAGGTGTGGCCATGCCGCACGTCAAGCATTCGGCCATCACGACGCTGTTGGGAGCGATTGCGGAATTCAAACTCGGAGTCGATTTTGCCAGTCTCGATGGCGAGCGAGTACATCTGGTTTGCCTGCTCCTTACTCCGGCCGACTCGGTGAGCGAACCGATGCGGGTGCTGATCGCCGTGGCCGAATGCTTGCGCGCCCGGGCCTAGCATCCCAAGCGGACGTTACGCCGCGCAGCACGCCCTTCGGCGGACCTCAGAGCTTGCCACCCAGGCACTGCATCGCGCGCTTAACATGCCACGCCACTTTGCGCGGCGCAGCACGCCCTTCGGCGGACCTCAGAGCGTGCCACCCGGGCGCTGCATCGCAGCGGCAGCGTGCCACCCAGCCGTCGCACCGAGCTTCCGAGGCGCGCCACTCCCGTGAGAAAGGCCGCGCGTTTCGGCCACACGGCTGCTAAAATACGGCCATGAATTATTTCGCTCATGGAAGAGAGTTTGTCGACGAGCCCTATTTTCTCGCCGGCACGGCGGTTCCCGATTGGCTGAACGTCGTCGACCGTCCGACACGCATTCGCAGCCGCCAGGCGCTGGAATACGTCGAAGCCGCCGATCCTTGCCTGGCCGCCGTCGCCCGCGGCATCGTGCGGCATTGCCAGGACGACGGCTGGTTTCACTCGACGCGGGCGTTTGCCGAGCTGTCGATGGAACTGACGCGCGGTGCCCGCGATCTGTTGGCCCAAGACGCCGGCTTTCGGCCGCACTTCCTCGGCCACATCCTGGTCGAAATGTTGCTCGACGCCGCCTTGATTGCGGCCGATCCCGCCCGGCTGGAGGCCTGGTACGCCGCCCTCGACGGGCTCGATCCGGAGCGAGTGAGGGAGGCGGTCGGCACGATGGGACGCGGCGGCGGACAGCGACTGGCCGTGTTCATCCCCCTCTTTTCCCGCGAGCGGTTCTTGTGGGATTACCTCGACGATGCAAAACTGATGATTCGTTTGAATCAGGTGATGCGGCGCGTGGAATTGCCCCAGTTGCCGCGCCACTTCGCCGATTTGCTGCCCAACGCCCGCCAGTTGGTGACAGAGCGGCAAGCCGAACTGCTCACGGCGGCTGCTGCCGTCGAGCCCGAAAAAGTGATTACTGCCTGATCCAGCGTCTCCAGACTCGATATCATCCGTTTTCTTTTCCTCTGCGTCCTCCGCGGTAAAACTTCCTCCCACTGCGCTGACGTCGCCATTTCGGAGACCAACCCATGAAATTCGGTATGAACTTGCTTCTCTGGACGGGCGATCTCAACGAAGGATTGCTACCGGTCTTGGAAAGCCTCAAGCAGATGGGTTACGACGGCGTCGAGATCCCGATGTTCGATTTCGACACCAAAAAATATGCCGAGTGGGGTAAGCGTCTCGACGGACTCGGGCTGGCGCGCACGGTGGTCACCTGCCGCGGTGCCGACGACAACCCGATCGCGGCCGACGCCAAAGTGCGGGCCACCGGCGTGGCAAACACTTGCCGCACGCTCGATTGCTGCCAGGCGCTCGGCGCCACGATTCTGGCCGGGCCCTATCATTCGGCCATCGGTCATTTCAGTGGTTGTGGGCCCACCCGCGACGAATGGCGTTGGGGGGTCGAGGGGATGCGCAAAGTCGCCGAACACGCGGCCAAGACCGGCGTCACGCTGGCGGTCGAATATCTCAATCGTTTTGAGACCTACTTGCTCAACACCGCGGTCGATACGGCTCGCTTCGTGCGCGAAGTCGAGCATCCGAATTGCCGCATGATGTACGACACGTTCCATGCCAACATCGAAGAGCGGAACATCGCCGACGCGATTCGCGCCTGCCGCGAATACACGGTTCACGTCCACATTTCCGAAAACGACCGCAGCATCCCCGGCACCGGCCACGTCGATTGGAAGACAAGCTTCGACACGCTCAAGGAAACCGGCTACCAAGGCTGGATGACGATCGAGGCCTTTGGACTCGCCTTGCCCGAAATCGCGGCCGCCACGAAGATCTGGCGGCGGCTGTTCGCCGACGAGCTGGCTCTGGCCCGCGAAGGCCTGGCCTTCATGAAGCGTCAATGTGCCGAGCGGGGCATCAAGTAAACGCTTGCACGATCGCCACCCAGGGCAGTCCACTCTCGCATGACGGCAAAGCCCACCAAGCCAAAAGCCGACGATTCCTTGGGCCTGGCGGCCGTCCGTCCGGCGGCCGTGGATGGCGGCCTGTCGCTCGACCGCTTGAGCGCGGCCTTTGCCGAGATGCTGTCGGCCGGCGACGATCCCTATCAATCGGTCGAAGAAGCCCCGCCCGAAATGGATCTGGCGGCCGACCTCCCGGCCGAGCCGGCCGAAGGTTCGGCCACCGATGCGTGTCCGATCACGCCCGCCACGATCCTGGAAGCGATGCTGTTCGTCGGCTCGCCGGGCGGGAACCCGCTGACCAGCCAGCAAGTGGCTCGGCTGATGCGCGGCGTGCGGCCCGACGAAATCGATGGCTTGGTTCGCCAGCTCAACGAGACTTACGTGGCCCGCAATTGCCCCTACGAGGTCGCGGCCGAAGGGGCAGGCTATCGGCTCCGCCTACGCGTCGAATACAGCCGGCTGCGCGACCGATTCTATGGCAAGGCCCGCCAGGCACGCCTCTCGCAGGCGGCGATCGAGGTGTTGGCCATCGTGGCCTATAACGAGTCGCTCACCGCGCAGGAGATCAGCTCGTTGCGTGGCACCCCCTGCGGGCCGATCCTCAGCCAGCTCGTCCGCCGGCAATTGCTCGCGCTATCGCGTGGCGGCAAGCGCAGTACCCCGGCGCGCTACAGCACTACGCCGCGGTTCCTCGAGCTCTTTTCGCTCGAAAGCCTCGAAGATCTGCCGCGCAGCCCCGACGTCGATCGCCGCTAGCAGGCCGGGCTGGCGCCGCAGCCACCCCCCGCGGATTTCCGCAGCCCCGTCGTTTGCGCAACTTATTTCGTCGTCTGGCCTTGCCGCTTCGTGCGGCCGGTCGGCGCAGACGCCAAATCGGTGGCTTGCTAAAATAGTTTTCCGCTGGAGGTTCCCTCGGTCCACCGCACGGACAGGATAATGGCTCGTGGCGAGTCGCCGCGGCGTGTCGCCGCAACTTTCCTTTTCCTTCCGACGCGCCCCCACACGTTTGGCTGCCGCACGCTTAGTGCTGCGCCGCTTG
>DATJTR010000791.1:0-6518 GCA_035503215.1 Pirellulales bacterium | reverse complement strand
GGAAACGATCACCGGCGTGCTGCTGATGTTCTATTATCGGCCCACGCTCGAATGGGCCTATCCCGATATCCTCGCCCTGCGCGACGTCACGAGCCTGGGCATCTTGCGCGAGCTGCATCGCTGGGGCGCGCATGCCATGGTGATCACCGTCTGGCTGCACATGTACCGCGTGTTTCTCACCGGCAGTTACAAACCGCCGCGCGAGTTCAACTGGGTGGTCGGCGTCGTGCTGCTCTTGCTCACGCTGCTGTTGTCGTTCACCGGCTATCTGCTTCCCTGGGACCAACTGGCCATTTGGGCCATCACGGTCGGTTCGAACATGGCCCGCGCCACGCCGATCCTGGGGCACGAAGGTCCCGGTCAACAGCTTCTGTCGGTTGGCGGCCTCGATCTGATCACGAACGCCTCCGATGCGCGCTTCGCCTTGCTCGGTGCGCGCTACGTCGGCGAGGAAACGCTCAACCGGTTTTACATCTTGCACTGCATCGCCATTCCGCTGGCGGTGTCGCTGCTGCTGGCGATCCATTTCTGGCGCGTGCGCAAGGATGGCGGCATCAGCGGGCCGCTGTGAAGCCCGCGGTTGGTTTTTGCAGGCGGCACGATTACGGACATTCAATTTAGGGACACACGTTTTGAGGCCTGGCGACCGATAGCCCTGGCCCCGACTTCGAGACACTCCATCCCGCGAACCGGCTGACAGCCCGCCGGCAGGCGGCAGGCCGGACAAGGTGAGGATTCGATGCACGATTCCGCTGAATTCCTGCAGAGCATGTCGCATTTCCTCGGCGGATACTATCTTGTCCTGGCGGTGATCAACGGCCTGTTGGCCTACTACCTCTGGCACTTCCTGCATCGCAACGCCGCCGCCCTGGGCTGGACGGTCTTCGCCGGCGTGATGGTGATTCTCAGCTCGGCGGCCATGGGAGGCAGTCCCCCGGGCATTCCTCCCGGAATCAAGGATGCGGTGAACGCGGCGACCGGCCCGGTGGTCTACAGCGTCGGCACGACGGCCTTGCTTGCGCTCTTGTTCTTCTTTCGCCGCGAATTCGTCAAGCCGATGGTCGCCTGGGGCCTGTTGAACGTCGTGCTCGTGGTGATGGGCCTGTCGATGGCCGATCCCAACTTCGCCTCGATCGTCACCAAGGCCGACAACGTCCCGATCGTCGGCCTGATCTACCTGCTCGGCTACTTCACCTGGCTGGCCACGGCCCAGGCGGTCGAAAACGACGACCGCATCGCGCAGGGGCTCGAGCCGCGAGAAAAACTGAATAACGAAAAGGTGCTGGTTTGGCCCGACCTGGTCTACACCGAGCTGATCTGCATGCTCGCCCTGACGGCCGTGCTGCTGGTGTGGGGGTTGGCCTTGCAGGCCCCGCTGGAAGAGCCGGCCAGCCGGGTGAAAACACCCAATCCCTCTAAGGCCCCTTGGTACTTTCTCGGCCTGCAGGAAATGCTCGTCTATTACGATCCCTGGATGGCCGGAGTCGTGCTGCCCAGCCTGATCATCGTGGGGCTGATGGCGATTCCCTATCTCGACTTCAACAAGCAGGGCAACGGCTACTACACGATCAACCAGCGCAAGTTCAGCTATCTGATCTTCCAGTTCGGTTTTCTCGAGCTGTGGGTCACGCTGATCATCCTGGGCACGTTCTTTCGCGGGCCGAACTGGAACATCTTTGGCCCCTTCGAGGAATGGGACCCGCACAAGGTGCTGGCCCTGAACAACGTCGACCTGTCGCAATACTTCTGGACCTTCTGGCTCGACAAGGGCTTGCCCAAGGCGCCGCCGGGCAGCGGCCTGGGGGCGACGCTGGTCTATATCGGCATGCGGGAGTGGCTGGGCATCGTGCTGGTGCTGGTCTACTTCATCCTCTTGCCGCCGATCATGGCCACCACGATCTTCCGCAAGTTTTTCGTGAAGCTGGGCTTCATCCGCTTCATGTTGATGGCGAACCTGTTTTTGTTCATGGCCGCCCTGCCCATCAAGATGGTCCTGCGGTGGGTCTTCAACCTGAAATACATCATCGCGATTCCGGAGTATTTTTTGAATTTTTGAACCGCCGAGTGCGTTCGCGGCTCGCACCCCGTTCGCGTAGTAACGCGACCAGACCCGAGGCCTCGTTACAAAAAGACGCTTTCGCGCGGAAAAGATCCACGACAAAAAACCCCGCTTCCTACGGGAAACTGACTCGCTATGCCTGCAACCGAAGAAATCTGGCGCAATCCCAAACGGATGCACGTCGTCTTCGCCATCAGCTCGCTGCTGATGCTGTTGACCACGTTGTGGATGTTCGCTGCCGACCATCGCCGCGAATGGAAGGCGTTTCAGCGCAAGTTCCGCGACGTGGAAACCTGGAGCATCGAATCGCGCATCCAGCAGACCGAAAACGATCAGTACGAACACGAGCTGGCCGACCGCAAGACCGCCCTGGAAGACGCCCTGCACGACGTGCCGACCCAGGAACAGATCGACGACTTCAAGCAAACGCTGGTTGATGCCGCCCGCGAGCGCGACGGTGAGGCGCCGGATCTCAATCCGATCGACAACACCTACAAGGAGCTGGTCGCCGCCGCGGGCGAGAAAGACGAAAAAACGGTCGCCAAGCGGCGAGAAGACTTGATCTACGAACTGAATAAGTTCGTAGCCGACGCCCGCTTCCGCGAAGAGAACAAGTTGCGGGAGAAGAAGTTCGAGGCCGCCTACCTGGACGTCGATCGCAGCGAATACGAACTGGGCATCGGCAATCAGCTCTCGCCGAAACGGCTCGACGAGATCGAAAAGCACGTGCAAAACACGAAGGAGGAGGTCGATAAAAAGAACGCCGACGTCGAGCTCTACAAAACCCAGCGCAAAGAGCTGGAGAAGCAGGTGGCCGCGATCCAGGCCCGCGTCGGCGAAGCCCGCAAGCGGCTCGACGACCAGCAGGCCGCACTCGATCAGTTGAAAAAAGCTCGCGACGAGCGCGTGGACGTTATCCCCCAGATCGCCAACGCGGTGTTCGCCTTGCCGATCATCGACGCCTTCGGCCGGCCGCTAAAGGTCGAGCAGATCTGGCTTCCCAAGCTGACGATCAACAACAACTTTTCCGACGTCGCTCGCTTCGACCGCTGCACCACCTGCCACCAGGGGCTCGACAAGACCGCCCCCGGCTCGGCCGTTGAGCCGGCCTATCGGCCGATGCGCGAGATCAACGTGACGCTGGCCACGGTCCAGCCTTCGAGCGAAGGGGAGGGCGAAGCCCCCGCCGCGCCGACGGCCGAACAGATCGAAGCCGTCCACCAGGCCCGCGAAGAAGAACGGAGCAAGCTGGCCGAGAAACTCTCGGGCGAAAAGCTCGACGCCGCCTGTGCCGATCGCTGGTTCGGCATTCGGCTGGCCGACAAAGGCCTGATCGACGAGCAGGATGTGACCGTCAGCGTCGTCCGCCCCCTGTCGCTGGCCGCCCAGTCGGGCTTGATGGTCGGCGACGTGCTGCGGTTCATCAACGACGGCCGCATCTACGACCGCGGCACTGCCTACCGCTATCTCGCCTCGCCCAGCACCGTGGGGGCACCACTGCCAATCACCATCCGCCGCGGTTTGCCGAATCCCTATACGTCGCATCCCCGGCTCGACTTGTTCGTCGGCTCGCTCAGCCCGCACAAGCTCGACGCCATCGGCTGCACCATCTGCCACGAAGGGCAGGGGAGCGCCACCGAGTTCAAGTGGGCCTCGCACACCGCCAATACGCCGCTGCAAGGGGACGAATGGCGGATGAAATATGGTTGGTTCAACAACCACCACTGGATCTTCCCGATGAACCCCAAGCGGTTCGCCGAAAGCAGTTGCTTGAAGTGCCATCATGAAGTCTCCGACTTGGAAGCCAGCGAGCGGTTTCCCGATCCGCCGGCCCCCAAGCTATTGGCCGGTTACGACCTGATCCGCAGCTATGGCTGCTACGGCTGCCACGAAATCAACGGCTTCGACGGGCCAGCGAAGCGGATCGGGCCCGACCTGCGGGTCGAGCCGAACTACTCGGCCGCGGCGCAGGGGCTGTTGGCCACCGGCGAATTGAAGGAGGATCAGCGCGACCTGGCCGAAACGTTGGTGCAGCATCCCGAAGACGAAAAATCCCGCCGTGCCTTGCAGCAGGCGATCCGCTTTCCGGCCGGCAACGAGGCCAGCGGCGACGAGTTTGCCGCGGGCAAGCCGGCCCAGTTGTCGTCGGCCGTCCGCCGGCTGACCGGCGTGTTGGACGACGTGGAAACGCCGGGCAAGCTCCGCAAGGTTGGCCCCAGCCTGCGGCACGTCGGCGACAAACTCGACTACGAATTCCTCTATTCCTGGATTCGGCGTCCGAAAGACTTCCGCCCGTCGACCAAGATGCCGCAGTTCTTCGGACTGTGGGAACATCTCGACGGCACCGGCCTGGCCGCTTCGGAACGTTTCGAGCCGATCGAAATCCGCGGCGTTGTCGCCTATCTCTTGGCCAAGAGCCAGTCGTTCGACGCCATCAAGCCGGCCAGCGGCGTCGAGCAGGCCTCGGCCGAGCGGGGTAAGCAGCTCTTTGAAACTCGCGGCTGTTTGGCCTGCCATCAACATGCCGAGTTCCCGCAAGGCAAGATGACTCAAGGCCCGAACCTGACCAACCTCGGCGGCAAGCTCGGCCGCGAGGGCAACCCGGCCGGCGCGAAGTGGCTGTACTCTTGGCTCAAAAACCCCAGCAACTATCATCCCCGCACCCTCATGCCCAATCTGCTTCTCGAGCCGTTGCCGGGCGAGGGGGGAACCAAGACCGATCCGGCCGCCGATCTGGCCGCATTCTTGCTGTCGTCGAAAGACTGGAAGCCGACGAACGTTCCCGGCCGCAACTTGAATCCGCAAGAGGAACAAGCGCTGAAAGATCTGGCCTTCGACCACTTAAGAAACGCTTACACCTCCCGGCAGGCGCACGAATTCCTGGAGAAGGGCATTCCCGAGTCGATGGCCGCCGAAATCAAGGGAGACGAAATCGAACTGGTCGGCCCCAGCTCGGTCGATAAGAAACTGCTGTACGTCGGCCGCCGCACGATCAGTAAATATGGCTGCTCCGGCTGCCACGACATCCCCGGCTACGAAGACGCCAAGCCGATCGGCACCGGCTTGGCCGATTGGGGTCGCAAGGGGGCCGATAAACTGGCCTTCGAGCAGATCACGCAATACATCCTCCGCGGACACGCCGGCCCAAGTCACGATGGTCCAAATCACGGCGACACGAGTCACGACGAGACGTCGAGCGACAAGCTGCGGCCCGAAACGGTCGATCTCCACGACGCGGCCTACGTCGGTCCGCAGAACGAAGAGGGCATGGCCGACGAAGTCGAGCTGATTCATGCCGAAGGAGGCCACGACCTCGACTTCAAGAATCTGCCTCCCGCGCTGGGCTACTTCCTGAAAAAGCTGTTCGGCCACGAGCGCGAAGGGTTCGTCTGGCAAAAGATCCGCGCCCCGCGCAGCTACGACTACAAGAAGACGGAGAACAAGGGCTACAACGAGCGGCTGCGGATGCCGCAGTTCAACATCAATCCGGTCGAGCGCGAACAGGTGATCACCTTCGTGCTGGGGCTGGTCTCCGAGCCGCCGGCACAGCAATACGTCTACAAACCGTCCGCCCGCCGGGCCGCGATCATCGAAGGCTCGAAGGTGATCGACAAGTTCAACTGCAAGGGCTGTCACGCCTTCCAGATGGACCGTTGGGACCTGGCCTACCAGCCGGGCGATTTCGCCGATCCACCGAAGTTCAACGACTATGCCTTCCTCGATGCCCATTTCACGCCGCAGCAGCTTGCCGCGTCGAAGAAGGCCGACAACAAAGGTCTGCTCCACACTTCGCTCGTCGGCATGCCGCTGTACGACGAGAAAACGGGTCAGCCCGAACGGCTCGATAACGAAGGCAGTCCGCTCGATGCCGACGATACCCAGTCGCCTCCGTTTGGGCGGTTCGTGCTGTACGACAACGCGCTGGTGAATGGCCATGTGCGGCCGTCGGGCTTGCAGAACTTGCTCGTTCCCTTGGCCCGCGTCGACAAGCGCTACCCCACGGCCGCGCAGCTCCAGGCCGATCCGGCCGGCTTCGGCGGCTACCTGGGCAAGTTGATTTTCGCTCACGTGCTCGACGCGCAGCGGCCGGCGAATCCCAACGCCAAGGTCGACGACGTCTGGGCCTGGCTGCCACCGCCGCTGGTGGGCGAGGGGCGCAAAGTCCAGACCGACTGGCTGCACGACTTCTTGCTCGATCCTTTCCCGATCCGGCCGGCCGTCGTGCTGCGGATGCCCAAATTCAACATGTCGAGCGCCGAGGCCAGCGCGCTGGTGGCGTATTTCGCCGCCATCGACAACGCCCAGTATCCCTACGATTTCGATCCTCGCACCCGCGAGGGCTATCTGACCGCGCAGGCCGAAAAGGAGAACAACCCGCATCGGCTGGCCGACGCGCTGAAGATCATCGTCGACAACAATTACTGCGTGAAGTGCCACCTGCTCGGCGATTTCGAGCCGG
>DATJTR010000790.1:0-17989 GCA_035503215.1 Pirellulales bacterium | reverse complement strand
CGACACGATGAGCAGGCAGGCCTGTGCGATTTTCATGATCGTCACCTCACCATGAAAAGCAGTCGTTGGCTCATCAATGTTGAATCCGCCCTGCACTATCTCACATAAATAAATTCATTCGAATTCAAAATCGCCCGGCAGAATTGCGCCAGCCCGTGCGTGGCCACGAGCTGCCGTGCCGCCGCCAGCTCGTCGGCTTCGACCGGGCGCGAGAACGCCAGCCGCACGGCCCGGCCGACCTGCGCGTCAACGTCGTTCGGATGTTCGCGCTCCAGTCGTTCGGCGAACTTTGCCGACTGCTGCACCATGAACTGGCTGTTCAGCAGGTTCAGCGATTGCAGGGCCGTGGTCGACACGTTCCGCCGGGCCAGCGAAGCCGTGCCGTCGGGGCAATCGAACGCGCCGAAGGTCGGTTCCGGCCGCATCCGCGGCTTGTTCTGATAAATCATCCGCCGCCATTCCTTCGGCCCCTGCACGCGCGGAATGTAGACCTTCACATAACTGGTCGGGTTGGGCTCATACACCAGATAGCCCGGGCCTCCCATCGCCAGGTCCAACACTCCGGTCACGGCCAGCGTCGCGTCGTGAATCTCTTCCGCGTCGAGCCGCTGCGGGCTGAATCGCCACACCAGCTCGTTGTCGCCGTCGGCCGCCGCCGGCGCGGGCGAGCTTTGGCTGCCTTGCCGATAGACGCTCGACAGCATAATCAGCCGGTGCAGATGCTTGGGCCGCCACTCGTGGGCCACGAACTCGGTGGCCAGCCAATCCAAGAGTTCGGCATGGGCCGGCCGGCCGCCGTGAAAACCAAAATCGTTCGGCGAGCGAACCAGGCCGCGGCCGAAATGATGCTGCCAGATGCGGTTCACCATCACCCGGGCCGCCAGCGGATTCGCTTCGCTCCCCAGCCAGTTGGCCAAGGCCAGCCGTCGCTCGGCATCGGTCGCCTCGGGCCCGAGCGAAACCGGCGTGCCGACGAGACCCGGCGTGGCCGGGCCGACCGGCTCGCGCCGCTGCATCACCTCGCCCCGGTTTAGCCGGTAAACCGTGTCGGGCCCCGAAAACAATCCGGCAAACACCTTGGGCGGGGCAACGGTCGCCAAGCGCTGGCCAAGCAAGTCGGCGCGGATCTTCAAGTCGTTGAGCTGCGCCTGCACCGCCTCGCTCACGCCCGGCGGCGTTTGCGGAGGATCTTGCGGCGAATACTCGCGCCGGTCGTCGCCGCTGGCCACGGTCACCCAATGCTCGCCGTCCTCGCCGACTTCGATCCGATAGCGCGTCGGCAGCCGGTCGTTCAGCACTTTGTTTCGATCGCGGGCCCATTCCACCCGGTCGATCACCACGCTCTCAGGCAACTGAATCTGAATCCAGCCCCCGCCCGGCTCGGCCGAGATCCAACTGCGCGGGTTGCCGTATTGCCCATCGTTGACGAACGCCAACTGATGCAGCGGAAAATTGCCGTTCTGAAACACGCTCGACGCCATCGGCACGGCTCCCGCGCTGGCCAGGGCCACATTGCGGCCATCGTCGGCTGCAAAAATCTCCAACTCGTCGATGCACGGCTCCAAATTATTGCTGGCCAGAACCGTCATCCGCACATACCGCGCGGGAATCGGCGCAAAACGCTCGATGTTCCCGCTGGCCTGCACTGGCAAACGGAGCATGGATGCATCGGCCAGCGGCACGTCGAGCCGGGCCAGCGGTTCCGACTGCGCCCGCAAGCTGCGGAGTTGCCGCTCGATGGCCGCCAATTGCCCGCGCAACTCTTCGGCCTCGCGGCGTTGCTCGGGCTTCATCTCCAGGTTGATTTCGCGCTCGCCGTGCCGCACGCCGGCCACCAAGGCTTGTAGGCCGTAGTAGTCGCGCTGCGAAATGACATCGAACTTGTGGTCGTGGCATTTGGCGCAGCCGACCGTCATCGCCAAAAAGCCTTGGCCGATGGTCGAGACCATGTCGTCCAGCACCTGGTGCCGCTGCTGCCGCGTCAGTTCTTCGTTCGGACTGCTGACGCCATCGAACGGCCCGGCCACCAAAAACCCGGTCCCCACCGGCGCCCCAATCTGGTCGCCGGCCAACTGCTCGCGAATGAACTCGGGATAGGGGATGTCGTCGTTCAGGGCCTTGATCACGTAGTCGCGATAGGGCCAGGCCGATTGCCGCTCGCTGTTCGTTTCGAAACCGTTGCTCTCGGCAAACCGCACCACGTCCAGCCAGTGCTGGCCCCAGCGCTCGCCATACCGCGGCGAGGCCAGCAGCCGATCGACCAGCTTTTCGTAGGCCGCCGGATCGGGATCGGCCACGAAGGCGTCGACTTCGGCCGGATCGGGTGGCAATCCCCACACGTCGTACATCGCCCGGCGGATTAGCGTGGCCCGATCGGCTTCGGCCGTCGGTTCCAGCTTTTCCTTTTCCAGCCGGGTGAGAATAAAGCTGTCGATCGGCGTTCGCACCCGAAGAGCATGCGTGGCCGGCGTGGGCACGTCGGGGCGCTTCGGCGGCACGAGCGACCACCAATCGCGGCCGGCCCGATCTTTGGTCGTGAACTCGAAGGTGCTCAGCACCCGCTCGGCCGGCCAATCGGCCCCCGCTTCGATCCAGCCGACGACCAGCGCGATTTCCTCCGCCGAAAGCGGCAAACCTTTGCCTTCGGGAGGCATTTCGCCCCCTTGCACCCGCTCGATCAGATAACTGTCGGCCGGTTTGCCCGGCACGATGGCCGCCTGCCCGCTTTCGCCGGACGCCACGGCCGACGCCCGGGCCGACAGGTCGAGCTTGCCGGCCGGGTCCGACCCGTTGTGGCAGCGGAGACAGTTTTTGATTAGCAGCGGCGCGATTTGCCGCTCGAAGTCGGGAGCGGCCTTGGCGGCTGGGGCTGCCCCCGCCGGCTCCTCGGCCGTTGCCGCCACGGGCCAGAACGCCGCCGCGAGCGCCGACGCCGCCGTGACCGCCGACACCAGGACCGTGAATCGATTTCCTCGTCCGCTGCTCACGTAGATCGACTCCTCGGATGAGCTCTTTTGGATGCCCGCCGAACCCGCCCGGCCCACTCATAAACGATACTGGATATAAGGTTAGGAAACAACTATCTTTAGGCTCCGGCATGGGAGCCAATTGTTTCCAACGGTAGGTCAGGATTTAGCCTGACAATATTCCGCTCGCGCGATCCGCGGCCGTCGAGCGAGGCGTCAGGCCAAGGCCTGGCCTACACTGGGCCTATGAACTTCAGCCAATGAGCACCTACCAACGGACTTCGCGCCGTCCGATTGCCGATGCGTTCCGGGCGACCGCTCGCACCGCGGTGCGGCTGTGCGTGCGGTGGGGCGTACATCCCGATGCGGTCTCGTATGGCTCGGTCGTCGCCTCGGCGCTGGCGGGCGTTTGTTTTTGGCAGTCGCAGCACTGGCCGGCGCTGCTCGTTCTGGCCGTCTTTCTTTGCTTCGTGCGGCTGTGGCTGAACATGCTCGATGGCATGGTTGCCCTGGCCTCCGGCAAGGCCAGCCTGCGCGGCGAGATTTTGAACGATCTGCCCGACCGGATCTCCGACGTGCTGATCTTCGTCGGGGCCGGCTACTCGGGCTACTGCCACGTGATCGGAGGATATTGGACGGCGATTTTCGCCCTCCTGGTCGCCTACGTCGGCACGTTCGGGCAGGCGGTGGGGGTGCAGCGCGAGTTCAGCGGCGTCATGGCCAAGCCGTGGCGCATGGTTGCACTCGCCATCGGTTCGCTGCTCACCTTGGGTTTAGTGTGGGCCGGCCGGCCCTTTGCGTGGCAGGAACTGACGATCCTCGATTGGACCTTTCTCTTGATCATCGTCGGCTGCGTGCAGTCGATTTACATTCGTCTCGCGCGCATCCTGCGCGCGCTTGAGCAAAAACGGGGCGGAACGGGCACGCCTCCTACCCACTCTTCCTGAGCCATGTCGCCATCCGCCGCCCTCGGCAGCCCGATCTTTCTCACCTATCTCGCCTTGGCCGTGGCGCTGATCGTGCTGGGGGGCATCGCGCTTTTGGTACTGAAGCTGGCCGGGAGGAACGTCGATCATGCCTGGAACTCGTACCGCGGCTGGCTGATCATGATCCCGCTGGTTTTCGGGGCGATTTTTCTGGGGCGTGAAGCCACGATCGTCTTCTTCACTCTGCTGGCCATTTTTGGGGCCAAGGAATTCGCCCGCGCAACGGGGCTGTATCGCGACTGGACGATGATGGGCGTGGTCTATCTTTCGATCATTGCCTGCGGCATTTTTACCTTGCTGCCAGCCATGAATGGTGCGCCGGGCGACTATGGGATGTTCATGGCTTGGCCGGTGTATGCGATTTCGGCGATTCTGGCCGTGCCGATCGTGCGCAACCGCTCCAAGGGGCAATTGCAGATTCTGGCCCTGGCGATTCTCGTGTTCATCTACATTGGCTGGATGTTCGGGCACGTCGCTTTCCTGACCAATACCGACCATCCTTACGCCTATCTGCTCTACCTGTTGTTCGCGGTCGAACTGAACGACGTGGCGGCCTTCGTGTGCGGGCGTTTGTTTGGCCGTCATCCCTTGCGGACCAACATCAGTCCCAAGAAAACGTGGGAAGGCGCCTTGGGCGCCGTCGGCTTTTCGCTGCTGTTGCCCTGGATCCTCTACTTTTCGCTGCCCGAGTTCACCCCTTTCGAGCGCGTGCTGGTCGGTTTGATCGTGGGCGTGGGCGGACAATTCGGCGATCTGGCGATCAGCGTGGTCAAACGGGACGTCGAGGTCAAAGATATGGGGGCCCTGCTGGTCGGTCATGGCGGGATACTGGATCGCATCGACAGCCTGATCTTTGCCGGGCCGCTGTTCTTCCACATGTCGCGCTATTTCCACGGCCTATGACACCCGATTCGTGGAACTACGAAACGGCGGCCGATCTCGACCTCACTCTGTCGGAACGCCTCAAGCACTTCCCGCGCGAGCCCGACATGCTGGTCTACGGCACCCGCTTGCTCTCCGGGGCCCTGCTGCGAACCTGGCTGTGCCTGTATCATCGCCTGGCCATTCGCGGCCGCGAGCATATTCCCGCGGGCAAGGCGTGCGTGCTGGTGGCCAATCACGCCAGCCACTTGGACACGGTCTGCTTGCTCTCGGCCTTGCCGATTTCCCGGCTGCATCGCGCCTTTCCAGCGGCCGCCAAGGATTATTTCTTCGAGAGCATGCCGCGAGCTGTTCTGGCCAGCATCGTCGTCAACGCGCTCCCCTTCAATCGCGAAACGAACATTCGCCAGAGCCTCGCCCTCTGCCAGCGGCTGCTCGAGACGCCAGGCAACGCGCTGATTCTTTTTCCGGAAGGTACGCGCTCGGCGAGTGCGGAACTGGGCGAGTTCAAGCCGGGCATCGGTCTGCTGTTGGCGGGAGCCGACACGCCGGTCGTTCCCTGCTACCTGAGCGGCGCGCATGCGGCACTTCCCAAGGGAAAAATCGTCCCTCGGCCGCGCAAGATCGAACTGACAATCGGCACTCCGCGCAGCTATGCTCATCGGAAGCGCGGCAAGGATTCGGCGCTGGAAATCTCCGCCGATCTGCGCGCCGCGATCGAATCCTTGCGGGATTCCACTGGATAGCTACTTCTCATCGCCCGGCAGTGCCGTTCCATGGCCAGCATCGAAGAACGTCCTAAAGCTCCACCGATCGTGCCCGTCGAAAAGACCATGCTAAGCTGGGACGGCGTCGAACTGTTCTATCGCGCCTGGTTGCCCGAGCAGAAGGCGGACCGGGCGGTCATCCTGTTCCACCGCGGACACGAACATTCCGGCCGGCTGGCCGATGTGGTCGCAGGGCTGCACCTCGACGACGTGGCAGCATTCGCCTGGGATGCCCGCGGGCATGGGCGCTCGCCCGGCGAGCGGGGCTACGCGCCCAGCTTCGGCTGCATGGTCCGCGACGTCGACTGCTTCGTGCGGCACGTCTCGCAAACCTACGGCATTCCCTACGGCAACATCGTCGTCGTGGCGCACAGTGTCGGTGCCGTGACCGTGGCCACCTGGGTCCACGACTATGCTCCGCCCATTCGGGCCCTGGCGCTGGCGACGCCCGCGTTGCGCGTCAAGCTGTACGTGCCGCTGGCCATTCCAGCACTGCGGCTGATGCAGTGGTTCAAGCGCGGCAAGAAGTCGTTCATCACCAGCTACGTCAAAGCCAAGATGCTGACGCACGATGCCGAGCAGGCGGCCCGCTACGACGGCGACCCGCTGATCGCCAAAACGATCGCGGTCAACATTCTGCTGGGGCTGCACGACGCCGCGACGCGGCTGATCGACGATGCCGGCGCGATCCGCGTGCCAACCTTGCTGCTCGCTGGCAACGCCGACTGGGTGGTCAAACTCTCTGCCGAAGATCGCTTCTTCGATCGGCTCGGCTCGCCTGCGAAACGCATGCGCGTTTTCAACGGCATGTATCACGACATCCTGCACGAAAAAGACCGCGAGCTGGTTTGGGAGGAACTGCGCCGCTTCATTCGCGAAGCGTTCGAGCGTCCGGCCTCGCTGCCGAGCCTGCTTTCGGCCGACGAGCACGGTTTTACCTATCGCGAGTATGAGCAACTCGGCCGCCAGCTTCCTTGGCTCTCTCCGCGCCGCTGGTACTGGGCCCTCTCGCGGCTGGTCCTGAATACCGGTGGTCGCCTGAGCCGGGGCATTCGCATCGGCTGGCAGACCGGCTTCGATTCGGGAAAGTCGCTCGACCATATCTACGAAAACCGGGCCCAAGGCTGGCTCGGGATCGGCCGCTTGATCGATTGGTTCTATCTGAATGGCCCCGGCTGGACCGGCATTCGCCAGCGCAAGATCCATCTCCAAAGACTCCTCAAGCAGGCGATTGGCCGCGTGCGCGAATCGGGGGAGCCGGTGCGGATTCTCGACGTCGCCACCGGCTGCGGGCGTTATGTGCTCGACACGCTGGCCGAGCTGCGCGGGCAACCCATTTCGGCCTTGCTGCGCGACTGGACGCCTGCCAACCTGCAACTGGGCAAGCAGATTGCCGCCCGGCTGGGTCTGACGAACGTCACGTTCGAACCGGGGGACGCCTTCGACCGCCGATCGCTCGCCAACGTGCAACCCGCCCCGAACGTGGCGATCGTCTCGGGACTGTACGAACTCTTTCCCAGCAATACGCAGGTGCTCGAATCGCTGCGCGGCATTGCCGACGCGATGCAGCCGGGGGGCTATCTCATCTATACCGGCCAGCCCTGGCATCCGCAGATCGAACTGATCGCCCGCGTGCTGCCCAATCGAGATGGTCAGCCGTGGGTGATGCGGCGGCGCACGCAGGAGGAACTGGATCAGATCGTGGCCGCCGCGGGCTTCGAAAAGATCGCCATGGAAATCGACGAGATGGGCATCTTCACCGTTTCGCTCGCCCGCCGGGTGGGCCACTTGACGTGAGCGTCCGCGCATCGAGACGCCGCCGGGCTCAAGGCGGTTGACCTGAAGCTGGCCGCAGCGGCGTTCGCCCGGGGCCCCGCAGCCGCCGGCTCTTTCCGCACCATTTTCCCGTCCGGCCGTTTCCCGGCTATCATGACAGGAGCACTTTGCCGCTCGTTTCAGGGCCGCCCGCCATGCTGCGGATCGTCACATCTCTTCTGTTCTCGGCGCTGCTTGTCTGGCAGCCTTTCGCCTACCGGATCGGCGACCGGGTACTTGTCGTCCGCGATGCCGCCGTGAAAGAGGGGAGCGAGTTCGTCGGTCGGGTGCAACTCGGCCAGGTGCTCGAGGTCGAGAATATGAAAGGGGACCTGCTGCGCGTGACGAGCGGAAATGCCGGCTGGCTCGAAAGCCGGCATGTCGTCCCGCTCGACCAGGCCATCCCTCGGCTTACGGCGATGATCGAGCGGAACCCGAACCTCGCGCGCCTCTATAAGGTGCGCGCGGCCCTGCGTTTGGCTAAGAAGCAGTACGAACTGGCCGTGCAGGATTATGGCGAGGTGATCCGCCTCGAGCCGTCGGCCGAGAATTTTGGCCGGCGCGCCGCGGCGAGAAACAGCCAAAAGGACTACGACGGTACGATCGCCGACTATTCCGAGGCGATCCGCCTGGAACCTACGCCGACCCGCTTCAACGCTCGCGGACTGGCTCGCGCGGCAAAGCGCGAATATGACGCCGCGATCGCCGACTACACCGAGGCGATTCGGCTCAATCCCTGGGCTGCCTGGATCTATGTCAATCGTGGAAACGTCTGGCTGAATCGGGGCGAATACGATAACGCCATCTCCGATTACGACCTGGCGATCCGGCTGGATCCCAAGCATGCGGCGGCGTACCACGACCGGGCAAAGGCCTGGAACCAGAAGGGAGAAATCGACAAGTCCATCGCCGATTACGACGAGGCCATTCGGCTCGATCCTGCCTCCACCGATTCCTACCTTGGGCGCGGGCTGGCATGGAATTCGAAACAGCAGCCCGACAAAGCCATCGCCGATTTCAATGAACTGATTCGTCTCGATCCGCTCTATTCCGCCGCGTACGTAGGCCGAGCGGAGTCCTGGCTGGAAAAAGGCGAACTCGAAAAATCGCTGGCCGACTACGACGAAGGAATCCGGCTCGATCCGGCCAACGCGTCCTTCTATCACAAACGCGGCATTGCCCGCTTTAAGCAGGGCGAAGTCGAACGTGCGCTCGCCGATTTCGACGAAACGCTGCGGCTCGATCCCGCTGCCGCCTACGGCCACCAGGCGCGGGGATATGTCTGGAATGCCAGGCACGACTACGACCGGGCCATCGCCGAATACGACGAAGCCATCCGGCTCGATCCCAAGGTCGCCAACTCTTTCCACTCGCGGGGCAATGCCTGGCAGGCTAAAAAAGAATTCGACAAGGCGCTGGCCGACTATAACGAAGCCATCCGGCTCGATCCCAACCACGTCGGCGCGTATGTCGGCCGCGGGAACGCCTGGCACGGCAAGGGCAACGTCGAAAAAGCCCTGGCCGACTACGACGAAGCGATCCGGCGCGACCCCAAGGATCCGTACGCCTATTACAACCGTGCCACCAGGTGGCAGGAAGCGGCCGACTACGACCGCGCACTGGCCGACTACGACCAGGCGATTCGCCTCGGCCTGAAGGCCCCCTACACCTATCACGCCCGGGGCGCTACCCGGCTCGCCAGGCGCGAATACGACAAGGCGATTGCCGATCACACCGAAGCGCTTCGCCTCAACCCGAAATACGCCAGCTCCTTCCACGGACGCGGCACGGCATGGAACGAAAAAGGCGAATACGACCGCGCCATTTCCGACTGCGACGAGGCGATTCGCCTCGCGCCCACCGTGCCGAATGCCTACGTCGATCGCGGGCGGGCCTGGGAGAATAAAGGCGATCGCGTCCGTGCCATGGCCGATTACGACGAGTCGATTCGGCTCGGACCGACGTACCAGGCGCACTTCAATCGGGGGCTGCTGTGGATGAAATACAACGATCCCGATCGGGCCATTGCCGACTATAGCGAGGTAATCCGACTGGTTCCCAAGTTTGCCCGCGGCTACGAGGCCCGCGGCAACGCCCTCAGGACTAAGGGCAACTACCTTCCGGCTCTCGCCGATTACGACGAGGCGGTCCGTCTCGATCCGAAGTTTGCCATCGCCTTCGCCGGCCGCGGGGAAGTGCGCACGAAGCTGGGCTGGTACGAACAGGCGATAGCCGACTTTGACGCGACGATCCGGCTCGATCCGAAAATGGCCGAGCCTCACTCCGGGCGGGGAACCGCGCACTGGAGGCTTGGGCAGTTCAACGAGGCCCTCGCCGATTATGACGAAGCCATCCGGCTCGACCCTAAATCGACCGACTTCCGCTTCAATCGAGCCATTACCTGGGGGCCATTGGACCGGCCCGATCGGGCGATTGCCGATTACGTCGCCGCCATCCGGCTCGACCCCAAATCCGCCAGTCCCCATAACGGGCTGGCCTGGTTGCGGGCGACCTGCGCCGACGAGCGTTTTCGCGATGGCGTGAAGGCCGTCCGCCAAGCCCGCATCGCGTTCAACCTCAGCGGCGGCAAGGACTATGCTGTGCTCGACACGCTGGCCGCCGCCTATGCCGAAGCGGGCGATTTCGACGCCGCGTCTTGGTGGCAACAACGGGCCATCGATCTCGCGCCGGAAGCTGAAAAAGCCGACTACCAGTCCCGGCTCGACCTTTACCGGCAAGGCAAGCCCTACCGGCAGTGATTGCCGGAACGATACGCCGAACGGGCGGGTAGAATGAGGGTTGAGCGCCGGTCGGCCCGTTCCTTCTCCCGGGTGGCTGCTATGGGTGCGCGTCTCCGCCGCTGGTTTCCAATCATCGCGACCGTTGTTCCCGCCGCGATTTGTGCGTTTGTCGTCGTCGACCCGTTACGCGGTTTCAAACTGTTCACCGTGGGGCACGTCACTGCGATTGTCCTCCTTGCCGCAGTCGTCAAGTCGACTCGTCAGCGCAAGTTCCGCTTCGCCGCGTTACAAGCGGCCGTCCTCGCTCTGCTACTCGCGATCCTATTTGTCCCGACCACCAGCTGGGTTGGCCATGCCGAAGTAGCGCTGCGTCTCACACTCACTGGTTGGCGGCAGCGCGAACCGCCCCGGGTCTATTGGTGGGGCGCCCTGCCGGACCGCACTGGGGTTGGCTACTCGGCGTGGAAATCAGTCCACACAATGGGCGACGCGAGCTTTGCATCAGGTTCAATGCTCGATACCGAGGGGCTCTCCAATTGGTACTTCTCGTGCTCGTCTTGGTCGCTCAATCCCCCCGCGTGCGTCATCGTTGTCGCGGGCGAGCAAACGCTATCGTTTGATGCTGGATTCCTCTTCGGCCGGCGAGGGCGAGGCCAGCCGCCACGCAAGCTCGATACGACGTTCGACATCGGCGAATATCTCAGCGGCGCCAAGCCGCTGCCACCCGCCGAGGCCGCCCAGACCACCCTGTACAGGCAGGGCGGGGAGTATGTGACCACGCGCTTGCCGGAGTGAACAGAGAAGAGGGCAGAGGGGGTGCGGGGGAGAGGGGCCGCGTCTCCCCCGCGACCAAAAACAAAATCGCGGCGTAGCCGCTCCGCTATCTAACAAGCACCGCTGGCCGGCGCGAAAGTCATGGGCGGCATGTCGATACTCCCGCCAGGCGCGCGCGGCCTCACCACTTCTTGTACGGCAAGAATTTGCCGTCGAGCGTGATCACCACCCGGTCCCCTTTGGGATTCTCGCGTTTTTCGATGTGCATTTCGAAATCGATCGCGCTCATGATGCCGTCGCCGAACATCTCGTGGACCAGCGCCTTGATCGTGGTGCCGTAGACTTGCACGATTTCGTACAGCCGATAGATCGTCGGATCGACCGGCACCGCTTCGTCGAGCGAGCCGCGCGTGGGAATCTCTTGGAGCGAGCGGGCGACCTCCTTGCCCAGGCCCAGCACGGCCGTGGCTTTCGCCGCTTCGTCGGCCGACATGGGCGCTTGCCCCAACAGGGCCGACGTCACCCACACCGGATGCCGGCCCACCGCCGCCGCGAGCTGGGCGAACGTGAGCCCCTTTTCCCGCTTGGCTTCCAGAATCAATTGCGTCGCTTCGTCCCGTTCCATGAAATGACCCCTTTATTGAGTCCGGCATATCGAATGGGCCGAAGGGCGACCAACGGGAGCCCTGAAGAACAGAGCATTTGAGGTCGAACGCCGAGCCCATTCATTTGGCAGTCACCAATAGCTCCGGCGGTTTTGACGCCTGCGCCGCGCCGCCGCCGCGAAGGCGACGGCCGAAATTCCGAGCAGACAAAGCGTCGATGGCTCGGGGACCGTGGTGATGAAGATGTGCGTTACGCCATTCGAGCTCTGGTAGGTCCCGATGACCTCGTTGCCGTAAATCGCCTGCGGACTGGTGCCGTTTGCGCCGAGGGGATCGTCGAGCGCGGTGTACGTCACGCCGTTGTAGAGGAACCCGTGCGCGTTTTCTTGTGCGTCCAAATAGTAACCGACCACGTCGTTGCCGTAAACGTCGGTGGCAAACGTGCCGTAGACGGCCAGCGGGTCGTTGAGGATTGTCCACGTCGAGCCGTTGTACACGAATCCCTCCGGCTGGCTCGAAGCAGTGAAAAAGTGGCCAGCGATCAGGTCGCCATTGGCGCCACTGGTGTAGGTGTCGAGAGCGCCGGGGGCGGAGAGCTCCGTGTACGTCGAGCCATTGTAAATGAACCCTTGCGCGTGATTGCTCGAGTCGAAATATCCTCCGACGATGTTGCCGTTGGCCAGGATGCCGCTGACCTGCGTCCCGTTGATCGTGGCCGGATCGTCGAGCGTTGTCCACGTCGTGCCGTTGTAGGTGTAGCCGTGCTGATCGCCGCTCCGGTCGAAATAGTCACCCACGATCGTGCTGCCCGAAATCCCATAGACGTAGGTTTGGTTGAGCCAGGCCGACGGATCGTTGACGTTCGTGAACGTCGATCCGTTGTAGAGGAACGCGCTTTGGCTCCCCGAGGAATACCAATAACCTCCGATTTCGCCCGAGGAAGAAAGCGCGCCAGTCCACGTTCCGTTGTATTGTTCGTTCGCCACAGAGGGGTCGCTCAAACTTGTGTAGGTTTGCCCGCGCGCGGCTTGGCAAAGAGAAAGGAGCAGAGTCACGGCGAATATCGAGCGATTCACGAGCGGCCCTCCCAGTTGAGAATATTTGCGCCAGCCTATCGATTTTTCATTGGCTGTACCCCTTTTACCGGAGGGCCGGGTTGTCGTCCACCCATGATCAGTGTTCGCGCTGCGCGGCTGGTTTCGTGGCCCCGCTCAGGTGGGGGCCGAGTGTGGATTCGATGTGCCCGAACCTTCCTTGCTTGCAGGGGCGACGTCGATGCGCTCAAATTCCATTAGTCCTCAAAGGGTTCGTCTGTTCTCGCTTCGGTCCCCAGCCACAGCACGTTGCCGTCGGGGTCCTCGAATTTCATTTCATACGCCCAGGAAAAGTTTTTCGCTTCCTGGCGCACCTTGACTCCTCGCGACCTCCAGCCCTCGAACAGTGCCTCATCTTCTAGCCCGATCCACACCCACGCGGGCTCGGCGATCGAAGTTCGCTCGGACAGCATGATCGCGTGTCCATCTCTGGAAACCGAGCAGATGCACGAACCCGCCGCGCCTCCCCAGTCGAGCTTGAACCCGAGCGTTTCGGTGTAGAACGCGATGCTTCTTGCCAGATCCCGCACCGGCAACACCGGAATGGTGCATTCCACGCGGCTTGCTGGATCGCTCATGTCGTTTGCCCTGAACCATGTTCACCCCTGCAGAGGCCCGCGAGCCGTAGGGCCTTGGCCTGACACCTTGTGATCGAAGGCTCATTCTTGCTCGGCAGGAAGGAATGTCAGGCCGAGGCCTGACCTACCAACTCGGCGCCGTTACTTCTCAAACTTAAACACCGTTTTCCAGTCGCGCTGCATGCGGATCACGGTCCAGGAACGCATCGTCGCTTCGTCGTGCAGGGCTTGCGTGAATTCGCCGACCCGCGTGGCGGGCAGGTTCTCGGCCGGGCCGTAGGCGAATTCCCGCTCGGCGTCGTCGTGCAATAGCAGCATTCCCAGCCGGGAGCCCGAGCCTGCGGTCGTGTATTCCAGCATTTGACGGTCGCCGATCGAATTTCCAAACGCCGCCACCGGCCGCCGGCCGATCAGCAGATTAATCCCTTCCGGCTTGCCGGCCTGGTCGTCGATAAACAGCAGTTTCGGTTCCTTCGTGAGTTGGGGCTGGCCCGCCTTGTCGTAGCCATATTTCGTCACGCCCGCGGTGCCGATCACCTGCTCGGGCGGAATGCCGTACACCCGCTGGGCAAACACGCGAACGAAATCCTGCCCGCCGCCGGTCACGATATAGGTCTTGAAGCCGTGAGCCCGAAACAGCGCCAGCACTTCCAGCATCGGCTGATAGACGAGCTCGGTATACAGCCGATCGAAGCGCCGGCTCTTGGCTGTCGCCAGCCAGTGGGCCGCGTCGGCCTGAAACTCGTCGACCGTCATACCGGCGAGCGTGACGGCAAAAATCTCCTTCATTTCGTCCATGCCCAGGTGGGCGATCGCCTCGCGGTCGCCGGAGAGCACCGCTTTGAATCCGCTCTTTTCCTTGAGCTCGGGCCGTTGTTCCACCACGCTTTTCAGCCGGTCGATGCAGTACATCATCTGCGTGTACATGGGATGTTCGACCCACAGCGTGCCATCGTTGTCGAACGTGGCGATCCGCTCGTCGGCCGGCACCATCTCGGAACTTTCCGGATCGGTCGTGGCGCGGACGAATTTGAGGATTGCCTGTTTCGCCTCCCCCTCATTCCACGACGGCAGCGGATCGCCTTCCTCGGCGGCGGCCAGTGCGCAGAACCAAATTGCCGCCAGGCAGATTGGCCCGATTCGAAACGTCCAGCGGCGGCGACGTACAACTTCAGCCATCGAGACCTTTCGCTTCCCGTAGGTCAGGCCGCTGGCCTGACAGGTTGTGACTGAACGCCGAACGTGGGGAGTGTCAGGCCGAGGCGCAACCTACCCATGACTTGTTCGCGGCCTGTCCTCTTACGCCCGCGCTGGTCATTCTCGCGACTTGGCGATAACCGACAAAAACCAATCTTCCAGTTCGCCCACGGCCCCGCGGTCTTCGAACAGCACGGCGGCCGAGCGCGTGATCTTGTGGGCCCAGCCTTGTCGCATGTCGGCGTCGCGGCCTAGGGCCGCGGCCAGGCGAATGTAGGCGTCGGGCGTGGTGGTCACGAAATCGTCGAGGCCGATCCGCCCGAGCACGCCGGCCGCGTACCGCCCGCGATGGAACTCGCCGGCCAGCGTCACCAGTGGCTTGCCGAGGGCCAGCGTTTCGTATGTCGTGTTGGCGCCGCCGCCGTAGTGGGGCGTGTCCAAAATCACGTCGGCCGAAGCGATCGCCTGCAGGAATTCGCCCTTGGTCATGCGCGGCAAAAACCGCACGCGGCCCAAAACGTCTCCCAGCGTGCGCTCGAAGCGGCGACGCAACTGCTCGGTGAGAAACCCGGGGTTGGCCTCGACCAGCGCGAAGACGCCGTTTCCGTCGGCTTCCAAAATGCCGCGGATCAGCCGGTCGAAGTCGGGATGAAACTTGCGCGGGTTTTGCGCACAAAAATAAACGTGCTCGTCCGCCCCGAAGCCGAATCGCTCGCGATCGGCCACGACCAGCGACACGTCCGGCCGCGTGTAGAACAGCGGCAGCCGCCGCAACCGCACCAGCTTTTCCGTGTAATGCGCTTCGGCCCCGGCCGGCTCGACCAGGTCGCTCGACACGAAGTAGTCGATCTCCACCAGGCCGCTCGTCACCGGCCAGCCCCAACTCGTGCACTGCACCGGTGCCGCGCGGGCCAGCGGCAAAAAATAATTCATCGCGTCGGTGCCGACTTCCCAATGGTAGAGCAAGTCGAACTCGCCGGCCCGCAATTGTTCGACCGCCGCGGCGAAAGAGCGCGGCAGCACGGCCCGCTCGACGTCGACGCTGGTGATCCGCGAGGCCACGCGTTGCTGTGCTCCCGGCCCGGTGAACAGCGTCACCGCCAGCCGCGCCGGATCCAAATGATTGAGCAGACCCGCCATGCCGCGCAAAAACACCCCTTCGTGCTCGGGCGTAACGACGAAGCCGACGCGCGGCTTGCCGGTCCGCGGGCGCAGCTCGGCTTGCGGCAGCCGGCCGGCCATCAGGCGGGCGAATTGTTCCTTCAGCGGCCGATCGTTCCGCCCTTGATACACCAGCGGCGTTGGCGGCTGGCTGCCTGGCAGCGGCATTTCCGCCGCCGGCATCTGCCAACCGCCGGCGGGCGTTTCGGCGCCGGCGATCGCATCGAGCCGCTCGGCCAGGTGGCCGCGATATTCGTCGATCGCCTCGGCGGATTCGAAAATCCGCTCGCCGTTGCATTCCACCCGCAGGGCGAGCAGCAAGCGATCGGGGCGCGCGGCAGCGGCCCGGCGAAAGCACTGCCGCGCCCGCTCGGCCTGCCCGCAACCGGCCAGCGCATCCCCCAGCCGCTCGTGGGCTTCGAGCAGATTGGGCTGCAAATCGACCGATCGCTGAAAGGCGTCGGCCGCGGCGGCAAATTCGCGTTTGGCAGCCAGCGCCGAGCCAAGATTGAACTCGGCCTTCCAAAATCGTGGATCGGCCTCCAGCGCCCGGCGATAGCCGTCGATCGCTTCATCCGTCCGGCCTTGGTCCTGCGCGAGCGCCGCCAGATTCACCAGCGCCGCCACGTGCCGCGGGGCGAGCACGATCAGTTCGCGATAGGCCGTTTCGGCCGCTTCGATTTGACGGTCGTCGGCCAATGCCACCGCCAGGCTGAAGCGGGCGTCGATCAGCTCGGGCTCCAGCTCGACCGCCCGGCTGAAATGCTCGATGGCCCCGTGCCGCTCGCCGCGAGCCAGCACCAATTGCCCCAAGGCCAAATGTCCCTTGGCGTGGGCTTCGTCCACGGTCAGGCCGAGGCGATGGGCCCGGATCGCGTCTTCCGCCTGGCCGGCCGCCACGTACGCCTGGCCGAGATGATAATAGAGCCGGGCGTCGGGGCCGACGGCATGTAGCCCCTCCTGAAAATACAGAATCGCCTCGCGCAGCCGGCCCAGGTCGCAGGCCACCAGGCCCAGCATCCGCCAGGCCGCCCCGTGCCGGGCGTCGGCCGCCAACACCCGACGATAGGCCTCTTCGGCTTCGGCCAGCCGACCGGCCCGATGCAACGCTTCGGCCGCGGCAAATCCGTCGACAACGTCGGGCATGTTTCCCATCCTGGGAGGCATAGCATGCGAACCGGCGTCGGCTCGCGCTGACTCGTTTGAGCGGGCGATTGTAGATGATTTTTGGCCAATTTCCGAGGGCCTTTCGTCCGCCCGCCCTCCTGGCCCCGGCCCCGGCGATTCCCGGCCGATCCGCCCGTCCGATCGGCTCGAACGGGGGCGGCTGGGGGCGAATTTGCCGGCAGTTCGGTCGGTTTTGCCACCCTTGGCAAAACGCTCGCCAGGCGCCAGCAATAAGCTAAAATTTCCGGAAGGCAGGCTTTACGCCGCGTCTTCCCCGATGCTTTTCGTCGACCGGCCGACCGCACGCCGCAGCCCAGCGCGCCCGCCACGCTGCGACGGCGCGAGAGAGAGATATAAGGAGAATCGCCATGGCCGAATCCACATCGTCAGAAAACCTGTTGCACAAGATCATTGCCGGCGTGTTCGCCGCCGTGGTAGCGCCGGTGATGGTGGCGTTCGGCGTGAAATTCTCCGACAAGATGTTCACTGCTGAAGAAAAACCAGCCGCGGCAACCGCCGTCGCTCCGGCCGCGGCCCCCGCCGCGACTCCGGCTGCCGCGACTGCGCAAGTCGCCGGCGCACCGGCTGCGCCTGCGGCTACGACTGCAGTTGCCGCCGCCCCCACGCAACCGGCCGCCGCGCAACCGATCATCGCCACGACCACCGCCGCCCAGGCCTCGACGACGCAGCCGACTGTGACTCAGCCGGTGGCAACTACATCGCCCGCCGTCCCCGCACAGACGCGTGCCGAGGCGCCCGCCGTTCCCGCAAAACCTTCGTCCACGACTGCCGCGAGCTCGACCACCAGCGCGGCGCCCAAGATCGGGCCGCCGTCGTTCAAGCGGCCGATCAGCCAACCGCAGCGATTGTTCAACGGTCACGACCTGACCGGCTTCTACACCTATCTCGGCCGCTTGCACCACAAGGGCAAGCCGTTCGGCAAGAACAACGATCCCGAGCGGGTCTTCTCGGTCGTGAAAGGGGAGCTGCGCGTGTCGGGCGAAATGCTGGGCGTGCTGGAAACCGAAAAAGAGTACACCGACTATTGGCTCTCGCTGGAGTATCGCTGGGGCGAAAGAACCCATGGCAACGACGCCCAAGGAGCACGCCGCAGCGCCGTTCTGCTGAACATCACCGGCGAGGACGGCGTCTTGCACAACTCGTTTCCGGCGGCCTTCGACGTGCAAATCGTCGAAGGCTCTACCGGCAACCTGTTCATCAGCTCGGTCCCTGGCCAGCAGACGTACAGCCTGACC
>DATJTR010000789.1:0-9278 GCA_035503215.1 Pirellulales bacterium | reverse complement strand
CGCCCAGATAGGCCACGTTGGCCACGCCGGGCAAGCGGCCCAGCTCGTCCTTGATCTGGATCGTGGCGTAGTTGCTCAAAAAGATGCTGTCGTAGCGATGATCGGGCGAAACCAGGTTGACGATCATCATCGTGCTGGGGGACATCTTTTTGACGTTCACCCCCTCTCGCTGCACCAGGTCGGGAACGACGGGCAGGCCGAGCGAGACGCGGTTCTGCACCAGCACCTGGGCCATGTCCGAGTCCATGCCCAGCTTGAACGTGACGAGCAGCGTGTAGACGCCGTCGTTCGTACACAGGCTCGACATGTAGAGCATGTTCTCGACGCCGCTCACCTGCTGCTCGATGGGGGCGGCGACGGTGTCGCGAACCGTCTGGGCATTGGCGCCGGGGTAAATGGCGCTGACCAGGACGGTCGGGGGCGTGACGTCGGGATACTGCGCCACCGGAAGCGACAGAGCGGCCACCGAGCCGGCCAGCGTGATCACGATCGACAGGACCGAGGCGAAGATCGGGCGGTCGATGAAGAAATGCGAGATCACAGTTGAACGCTATCGCTCCATCAATGCGTTTTCGCGGTCGAATTTGCTCGGACCGCTGCTCATCGGTTCGCTACCCCCGGCCGCCGGTGCCCGAGGGTGCGCGAATCGTCAGGAGGCCGGCGCGGCCTGCGCCGTCGGGGCGCAGATCGCCGCGCCGTCCTTGCCGTTTTGGCCCCTGGCCCGGGCGCGGAGTTTGCCGCGGTCTTCCAACAAGCGAGCCACCAGGGCCGTCCAGCCGGTTTGGTGGTTGGCGCCCAGTCCCCGTCCGCTGTCGCCATGAAAGAACTCATGGAACAGCAGCAGTTTGCGCCAATGTGGATCGTCCGTCCAGATCATTTCGTCGCCGAAGCAGCGGCGGCGGCCCTGGCTGTCGGGCAAAAACAGATTCAGCAGCCGATTGCCGAGCTCGTTGGCCACCTCGTCGAGGTTGAGCATCCGGCCTGAGCGCGTGGGAAACTCAACTTTGAAACTTTCGCCGTAAAAGTGGTGATACCGCTCCAGGGCTTCCAGCAGCAGGTAGTTGAGCGGAAACCAGACCGGCCCACGCCAGTTCGAATTGCCGCCAAACATGCCGGTTTGCGAGTCGCCCGGCGAATAGCGAACCGTGGTGGCTTGCCCCTCGCAATCAAAGACGTAGGGGTGTTCGCAGTAATACTTCGACATCGAACGGATGCCGCCCGGGGAGAGGAATTCGTTTTCGTCGAGCAAATAGGTCAGGGCCCGGCGGAGCCGCTCGGTCGAAGGCAGGGCCAGCAGGCGGCGCTTGTGGCCGTTGCACTGGCGAACCTCCATCTGCGAGATCGTGTGCTTCAGGTCGCTGCGATGGGTGAGGAACCATTCCATCCGCCGGGCGAACGCGGGCACACGTTCGAGCAGGCCGTCGTCGATCGCTTCGACCGCCAGCAGCGGCACGAAGCCGACTAGCGAGCGGAGCCGCATGGGAATGGAAAACCCGTCGGCCCGGAGCTGGTCGTAATAGAACCCATCTTGTTCGTCCCACAGGCCGGTGCCGCCCAGCGAGTTGAGCGCGTCGGCAATGTCGACGAAGTGTTCGAAGAACTTGGAGGCGATGTCTTCGTAGGCCGGGTTCTCGTGGGCCAGCTCAAGTGCCATGGCCAGCATCGTGGTGCAGTACATGCCCATCCAGGCGGTGCCGTCGGCCTGTTCCATGAACACGCCGTGCGGCAGCGGGCGGGAGCGGTCGAAGACGCCAATGTTGTCGAGTCCCAAGAACCCGCCGGCGAAGATGTGTTTGCCCTGCACGTCCTTGCGATTCACCCACCAGTTGAAATTCAAGAGGTGCTTGTGGAACACGCGGGCGAGAAAATTGCGGTCTCTTCCGCCGTGGAAGCCGGCGATCTTGTAAATCCGCCAGGCGGCCCAGGCGAGCACGGGCGGATTGACGTCGGAAAAATTGTATTCGCAGGCCGGAATCTGACCGTTGGGGTGCATGTACCATTCGCGCAGGAGCAGAACGATTTGCTCTTTGGCGAAGTCGGGATCGATGTGGGCCTGAGCAACGAGATGAAACGCAGTGTCCCAGGAGAAAAACGCGGGATACTCCCATTTGTCGGGAGTCGTCACCACGTCGCGATTGAACAGATGCCGCCAATCGCCGTTGCGGCCGTCGGCCCGATGGTGCGGCGGCTTGGGTTCGTGCGGATCGCCGTCCAGCCAATTGTTGATCACGTAGTGGTAGAACTGCCGCGACCAGAGCAGGCCGGCATAGGCCTGACGGGCGAGCAACCGCTCGTCGTCGTTCACCTCGGCGGTGAGCCGGGCGGCGTAGAATTCTTCCATTTCGCGGATGCGGGTGTCGAACACGCGGTCAAACTCGGCCCCGAACGGCTTGGGCAATTTGTCGGGCGTGGCGCCCGCCTCGCGCAGCCTCAGCGGGATCGTCACTTCGCCGCCGGGGGGCAATTCGAGCACGTAGTGAATGGCGGCCTTCGTGCCGAACCGCTCCGGATTGATCGCGCTTTGCTCGCCGTGGATGACATAGCGGTGGAAGGCGTCTTTCACATAGGGCGTGGAATTCGGCGTGCCGAACAGCCGCTCGAAATTGGTTTCGTTGTTCGTGAAGAGCAGCTCGGCCGCTTTATCCTGCGGATGGGGACCGGCGTCGAAGACGAAGTGGCCGAGCGAGGGATGCTGCACATCGATCCGGCTGTCGCCCGATGGTTCCAGCCGGCCGGCCGGCCAACAACTGTCGTACTCGCAGCCCCAGGCCCAGGTGTTGCGCTGCCAAAGCGTGGGCAACACGTGCAGCCGGGCCGGCTCGGGGCCACGGTTCGAGAGAGTGAGACGAATCAGAATGTCGTCGGGCGCGGCCTTGGCGTATTCGATCCCGACGTCGAAGTAGCGGCCATCGTTGAACACGCCGGTCTCGAGCAGCTCGAATTCGGGAGCGCCCGCTCCGCGGCGGCGATTCTCTTCGACCAACCGGTTGTAGGGGAATTCGGCCTGCGGATATTTGTACAGCCCTTTCGCGTAGGAACAGGTCGGGGTGGAGTCGAGGTAAAAATAATATTCTTTGACGTCCTCGCCGTGATTGCCCTCGGTATTGCCGAGGCCGAACAGCCGCTCCTTGAGAATCGGATCGCGCTCGTTCCACAGGGTCACGGCGAAGCAGACGCGGCATTCACGATCGGTGTAACCCAAGAGGCCGTCTTCGCCCCAGCGATAAGCCCGGCTGCGGGCGTGGTCGTGAGGCAGATAGTTCCAGCAGTCGCCATTGGCCGAATAGTCTTCGCGCACCGTGCCCCACTCGCGTTCGGAGAGATAGGTGCCCCAGCGCTGCCAGTTTTCTTTGCGCTGGTGGGCGGCGTTGAGGCGTTGCTCTTCGGCGAGTTGGCGGGCCATCGGCGTTCGTTCCGCGGGTGTGGGGCAAAGGTGGCGTGCGAGCGAGGCCGGAGGACGGCTTCGCCCGAGTCGTTTCGTCTGGTCGCGATGCGCGGCGGATGCCGCCCGGGACCCGGCAAAACTACTGAAATCGTACATCGTGCAATCCCTCGGCGGAAACCGGGAGGGGCGGAGGGTCGGTGGGCCAATACCGCCGGCCGCCGGTGGCAGTTATATTGATGGTTTGGCCTCCCACGGCCATGCGGCCCGCCAACCAAGGCCAGGGTCTGGGTGGCAACGTAGGGGTTTTGCCGATCGTGGCGGGAACTGGCCGCCCGACGCGGGAAGCGGGGGCGATCGACCACCGGAACCGGATTTCGCCGGTGGTGGGCGACCAGCCGGCTCTGCCGGCAGAGGCACGGAGCGGAACGGGTTTGGCGGGCACTCGGTGGATCGCCCGACGACAGTTTTGGGCGGATTCGAGGACGCCGGTCAACGAGATGGCAACGGTCGGACTTTTCATTCCCTGTTACGTCGATCAGCTTTACCCGCGCGTGGGGATGGCGACCCTGGAGCTGTTGGAGCGGGCGGGCTACGAAGTCGTGTTCCCCGAGGAGCAGACTTGCTGCGGCCAGCCGATGGCCAACACCGGCTGCAGCGCCGATGCCCGGCCGCTGGCCGAGCGGTTCTTGCGGATCTTTTCGCCGTTCGATTACGTGGTCGCGCCGTCGGGAAGCTGCGTGGCGATGATTCGCCACCATTACGACGAATACCTTGCCGAGGTTCCCGGCTTTGCCGAGCTCAAGGCCAAGACCTTCGAGCTGTGCGAGTTTCTTACCGACGTGGCGGGGGTGACGAAACTGCCGGTGCGGTTTCCGCATCGAGTCGGCTTGCATCAAAGCTGCCATGGTTTGCGCGAGCTGCGGCTGGGCAGTGCGAGCGAGCGAGTCGAGCCCCCGTTTAGTAAAGTGCGGCAGTTGCTGGCGACGGTCGACGGCGTCGAACTGGTCACGCTCCAGCGGCCCGACGAGTGCTGCGGTTTTGGCGGCACGTTTGCCGTGGCCGAAGAGGCGGTGAGCTGCCTGATGGGCGAAGACCGCGTCGCCGATCACGAGGGAGCCGGAGCCGAAGTGTTGACGGCCAACGACATGTCGTGCCTGATGCACCTCGACGGCTTGATTCGCCGTCAACACAAACCTCTGCGCGTGATGCACGTGGCCGAGATTCTGGCCGGCTATCCCCTTTGAATCGGGCCGCTATGCACGACGCCGCCGTCGATCATCCAAAACTCGCCGCCGAATTCACGCGCGACAAACCGCGAGCGCACTGGCATGACGCCACGCTGTGGTTCGTCCGCCACAAGCGCGACAAGGCGGCGCAGTCGCTGCCCGAGTGGGAAACCTTGCGCGAAACGGCCGGGGCGATCAAAGCCCACACGATGGCTCACTTGGCTGATTATTTGGAGCAATTCGAGCGGGCCGCGACGCGGCTGGGCGCCCACGTGCATTGGGCCGCCGATGGCGAGGAGCACAATCGGATCGTGCTCGAACTACTCGAACAGCACGCCGCCCGCAGGGTCGTGAAGAGCAAGTCGATGCTGACCGAAGAATGCCACTTGAACCCGTTCCTCGAAGAACACGGCATCGAAGTCATCGACACCGACTTGGGGGAGCGGATCGTGCAGTTGGCCGGCACGCCTCCCAGCCATATCGTGTTGCCCGCGATCCATCTGAAGAAAGAGGACGTGGGGCAACTGTTTCACGAGCATTTGGGGACCACGGCCGGCGCGACCGATCCCAAGTATCTGGCCGAGGTCGCGCGGGGGCATCTGCGCGACAAATTCATGCGGGCCGACGCGGGAATCACGGGCGTGAATTTCGCCGTGGCCGAAACGGGCGGCCTGATCGTGTGTACGAACGAAGGCAACGCCGACCTCGGCGTGTCGCTGCCGAAATTGCACATCGCCTCGATGGGCATCGAAAAACTGATTCCGCGGGCGAAAGACCTGGGGGTGTTCCTGCGGCTGTTGGCCCGCTCGGCCACCGGGCAGCCGATCACGACCTATTCATCGCATTTTCATGGGCCGCGGCCGGGAGGCGAGCTGCACATCGTGCTGGTCGATAACGGCCGCAGCGAACTGCTCGGCAGCGACGATTTCCGCCGCTCGTTGCACTGCATTCGTTGCGGAGCGTGCATGAACACGTGCCCGGTCTACCGGCGGAGCGGCGGCTTCAGCTATCGGAGCACGGTCCCCGGCCCGATCGGCTCGATTTTGGCCCCGGCCCGTGATCCGGCGAAATACCACAGTCTGCCTTTTGCCTGCAGTTTGTGCGGTTCCTGCACCGACGTCTGCCCGGTGAAGATCGATTTGCACCATCAGTTGCTCACCTGGCGGGGCGAGATCGCCCGCGAGGGGCATTTGCCCGCGACGAAGCGAATTGGCATGAAGCTGGGCCGGATCGTGCTGGCCCGGCCCTGGCTGTACAAGCTACTGGGGGCCTGGGCGCGGCGGATCGTGCCGCGGCTGCCGCGCATTCTGGTTTATAACCGCCTGAATCCCTGGGGCCGGCAGCGCGAGCTGCCGCCGTTCCCGCGCGAAAGTTTCCGAGACCAATATCACCGCCGCCATGACAAGCCGCGACAAGATACTGACCGCCATTCGTAAGGCGCGGCTGCCGGCCGCGGACCTGCCGCCGCTCGAGCGGGATTGGATCACCTATCCCGATCCGCTTGAACAGTTCGGCGAGGTGCTGCGGCAAATTGGCGGGGCGATGGTGCGCGTGGCGGACCGCGCCGAGCTCGCTCACCGACTGGAGGAGCTGCCGGTCTATCGCGACGCCCGGCAGGCGTTGTCGCTGGTCGAAGGCGCGGGGCGAACGACGATCGATTGGCATGGGATCGACGATCCGCACGCCTTGGAGACGGTCGATTTTGCCATCTTGCCCGGGCAGTTCGGCGTGGCCGAAAACGGAGCGGTGTGGGTGACCGACCGCGGGGTGCGCCAGCGGGCGATTTATTTCATCGTGCAACATTTGGCGCTCGCGATTTCGTCGGCGAGCATTCTGCACAACATGCATCAAGCTTATGAGCGATTGGAGCTGGGCGGGGCCGAATTCGGCGCGTTCATCGCCGGTCCCTCGAAGACGGCCGATATCGAGCAATCGCTGGTCGTCGGCGCGCATGGTCCCCGCTCGATGACCGTGTTTTGCGTCGATTCCGCGGAACCAACGCCACGGTTCGGGGTTTGATCGCGGGGCGAGCGCGGCGGCCGCAGGCAGCGGTGGCGCGGGGCCACGGCGGAAGTCGGCATGCCCAAACCGCTTGTGTCGCCCCGGCCTGGTTAACTAGAATGACGGCAGCAGTTGGGTTCGTTTTCCGGTGGAATATTTTTCCTGCCGGTTTATCGAATAATCAGCATCCATTTAAGGGCAGGTTCTTTAAACGCTTCCAAAAGAGGAGGATAGCGATGAAGTATGTCGCATGTTGCGCTTGGGCGGTGGTGTTCGCCGTGGCCGCGGTGGCCAATGCCGCGGATCTGAAGAGTGGTCCGCAACCCGGCGATAAGTTGGAGGCGTTCGACGTCACCAAGCTGGCCGGCGCAGGCAACGACAATGTGCCGATCGATCAGAAACTCTGCTATCGCTGTCTGTATGGCGACCGTCCAGTCGTGATGGTCTTCACGCAGCAGCTCGACAAGGAGCTGGCCGACCTGATTACGGCCCTGGATAAGGAAGTCGGGGAAAACGGCGACAAGAAACTGGCCTCGTTCGTAAACCTGATGGGACCCAGGCCGGATATCCTCAAGCAAGCGGCCAACGCGATCGTGAATCAGTTGAACGTGAAGAACATTCCGGTGGTCATGCCGGAGGATCCCATGAGGGGACCGGAAGCCTACAAGCTGAATCCGAAGGCGGCGGTCACGGTGCTGATCTATCGCGATTCGACCGTGAAGGCCAACTACGCCTTGGCTCCCGGCAAGCTCGACAAGCAGGTGATCGACAAGATCGTGAGCGACACCAAGAAGATGCTGAACTAGCGCGCGGGCGCTAGCACGGCAATAGACCCCTCGGGCATCGAGGGGCGAACGAGAAACCAAAGCGCCCCGGGCGAGAGCCGCGGGGCGTTTTCATTGCGCCGCCCCAAAAAAAACGCTGAGAACTTCTGACTTTCCATTTTCCCGCCGCAGCGCCGACCCGAAGAACAAATCTTTGCTTGGGTAAACGCGGCACTATTATTCGCCTCTCGATTCTGCTCGTTCGTTCAAGTTGCGTTAGAGTTTTGTTGCGGCTCCGCTTTGGTCATCGCGGGCCGAACAAAACGCTCACCTCATCCTGGCATTCCGTGGCAGTTGCCTACGCAGCCCAAGTTTGACGCAGGGCATGCGAACTTTCCAAAAAGTTAGGCAAGTCGTGCGCGCTTGCGCAGCGAAGGCGCGGTGAGCGCGAACGGCGCTCTAACAATTAAACATCGTCTTAATGGACATTTGCGTCCGAATGAGGTGAAACTTAGTCTCGATTAGCGCTGTCGGTCCGCGATTTGCTTAGCATCGACAGCAGGGCTCTTGAGCCGCTTGTCGCGGCGAGGGCGGAGGGCCAACGAGTTGCTGTCTGAGTATTGGAGGCGCACGAAAGGATGCGCCTCACTCGGATGCCTGGCTTCCGCCGGGAAGTGTGGATCAAGATCGTCGGAGCCACACGAAACGCATGCTGGAAAAGTCGCGGCCGACGTGCGAATTTTAAGGAGAGCCCATGAGCATCGTAAATGACCGAGTCCTCGTCGTAGATGATCAGAAAGATTTGACCGAACTAGTCCGTTACAACTTGCTCAAAGAGGGCTATCTGGTCACGTGCGTCAATCCGGGCGAAGACGCAACCGATGGCGCCCAAAGGCAGATACCGGGCATACTCGTCGTCGACCTGCTGCTTCCCAAGGTCGATGGCGCCGAGGCCGGAAAGCCATCGTCGAAGAAGGCCGACGGCCTGCACGGGCCGGACCGAATTGCGCCCGGCGAAGGCGAATTCAGGGAAATGATGAACATTCTCGAGCACGGACGCGATCGTTGCGGCTCGAACTCGGCCAACCCGCGCTTGCTGCACATTCGTGGCTTGCTGGACCGCAGTTCCAAAACTGCCGCCTTGGACGAACCCGAAGTTCTGCAGATTGGCAATCTGTTCATTCATCCTGGCCGGCACGAGGTGCTGGTGGACGGGGTTCCGGTTGAACTGACGTTTACCGAGTTTCGCATGCTGCACTTTCTTGCGCAAAGGCCGGGCTGGGCCTGCACGCGGAACCAGATCGTGGAAGCCATCCGAGGCGAAAACTATCCGGTCACCCTGCGTTCGGTCGATGTGCAGGTGGTCGGACTTCGCAAGAAGCTCGGTCCGATCGGAGCCTCGATCGAAACGGTTCGCGGCGTCGGGTACCGCTTCAGGGAGTTGGGATCCGCTGGATGAACGAAGGGTCAGACGCTCTGACTCTCTTTGCCTCCGGGCCCTTGGTGCTCCCAGTTCCGTCAGGCCGCGGCGGCATGACCGAGGTATCGAGCGATTTGCGAGCGAAAGCCCGAGTAATAGGCGCAGCCCCAAATGGGCGTCTTCTCTAAGTAAGAGAGTTGCCCATTGCTCCGGTTAAAAAGCACGGGAATCTCGAAAGCGGCAAAATGCTTTGTCGGCATACCCTGCCTGACGCTTTCGGCCACGCCCGCCTCGACCTGCCCGGCGACGGCTACCGCGAAACACGAGACGCATTCAAAGAGTCCGCAGGGCAAAGGGATCGTTTTCGATAATTTGGCGATCGCGATGGCACTGGCAGAGAAACTCCGCAACTCGGCGGCGCTGATCGTTTCGAATTCGCGAAAAACGTAGAACGTCTCCGAAAACCCGAATTTGGTCAACTC
>DATJTR010000788.1:0-4922 GCA_035503215.1 Pirellulales bacterium | reverse complement strand
CAGATGGAGCGAAACCGGCCAGGATCGCCAAGACTAGATTAGGAAAGACCTTTTCCGGCCCTGCGAAGGGTGAGATGTCTGCAGTACCGACCTGCCCAAAACCACAACGAAGATACTTCTCAGGGCTTCACGCCCCTTAGTTGTGCATGGCCATGACAAGCTGGGACAATGAAGCGGGTTTGATCAAATAGCCGTCGATTCCGGAATTCGCGGTCCGCCCGTCGTCGGGAGGATACCCGCTGATTGCAATGACACGGCTGGACTTTAAATGGGGCTTCTCGCGGATGTGACGAATCGGTTCGTAGCCGCTCGTGCCAGGCGCCCCGACATCGACACAAACCACGTCCGGCGCAAATTGATCGGCTAACATCAAACCAGCCTGCGCGTCGCTCGCCGTCGCGACTTCGTAACCCAGGCGCCCCAAAAGGATACGCGTCACCCTGCTCGCATCGCGCTTGCCGTCGATCAAGAGAACCCGCATGGCGCACCCCTCTGCGTGCGCACGAGCGAGAATCGCTTCCCGCTTTAGCCCGCACCGCGTTTGACGGCGGGCTGGCGCGCTAATCTCAGCGGCCGGGTCGGCTCGCCTTCAAGGAAAAAATCGACCTGATCCGCCGAGTAAATCCGGCGCCCATCGGTGGTCGCCGGGACTTCCGACTCGTTCTCGACCAGCCTCGAGCGACCGGACTGGTCGTTCTCGATTCGGACGTTGACCCGTCTCCAGGCTTTGAAGAGCTTGCCGTCGTCGACCCTGCGAAACCACGCGATCTTCTTATGAAACATGGCTTCTCCCGACCTACCCTCGCCTTTTGCCGTTCCACCCAGGCTGACCGGATGAGTTTTCGCAAATGGTGCTGCAAATACCCTGCCGATCGGTGCTCAATGCAAAAGAATCACTGGCACACCGGGAGCAAGAAAACGGAATCGACGGGAGGGACGAGCCCCCGCGCAGTAAGCCCAGTCGGCAGATCGTCCTTCCCAGAATGCGCCTGATCGACCGCCTACTCCGCCTCGTCGAAGATTTCTTCCGGCGCGAGGCCGGCAGGACGAACCCGGTTCGGCTGGGCAGCAGGGGAACGCGGACGCCGGGCCGACTCACCATCCCAATCGTCGGGAGTCGGGAGAGGCTCCGCCTCACGGGGAACCGCTCGCTGCGGAGCGGCACGGACCGGCGTGGCGCCTGCCGCAGGACCGCCCGGCCCCGTCGGTACGATGGTCGGGGCGTTCGGGGCGTGCACTTCGCCGTCGGGGCAAGCAGTCTGACAGGGGCAGCAGAAGCAGCAATCTTTGTGCGTTTGCCAGAAGGCCAGTTGCTCGCACAGGGTGCGGGTGGCCACGTAAATGCGGTCCCCCGGCATCAACTGATAGTTGGTCGAGGTATCGCCCATCTGCACGATATGGCGATAACAGATCGGCAGCACCACGCGGCACCCGTGCGGATCGCTGGGCCGCGACAAGATAATGTTGCAGTCCGATGCCTTGCTCGAAATGCCGCCGGCGGCCAGAATGCCGTCGAGCACGGTTTCGCGGCCGCTCAAGGGAAACGCCCCCGGCGAATTGACCTCGCCCAGCACGTAATAGACCGCCCCGCGCATCGTGGTCAAACGGGCATTCACCTTGGTCTGCGCATCGCCGCCGGCGCGCACGAGCTCCTGCACTTCTTGTTCGATTTCTTCGACCGTTTTGCCCGCCACCTCTCGGCGGCCATACCGGCCCAGATCGATCGTGCCGTCGGGTAGCACCGTCTGATCGCCGGGAAAACGGACCGGCGAATCGAGCGACTCGGTCTCCAACAGCAGCACGTCCCCAGGCTGCAGGCGGTATTCGGCCAGCACCCCTTTATCCAATTCGCGGGGAAGCGCGGGCTCGTCCGGTGCCCAGCAGCGCAGATTCTTCGTCGAATCGAGCAGATAGTTGCCGGCCGGAAAGATGGTGAAACCCTGGCCCGGCGCAGAGGAGCAACCGCCGGCCAGCAATGCAAGCATTGCCAGCAAGAACCTCAGCCGAACAGATAGCGGCTGGACGGAAAACATCGTACGGCCTGCGGCAGGTAGCGCCCCCTGCGCGAGACGATCGGTTGCGCGAAGTTTATCGGCAGTTCTTCCCCGAGAACTGAGGTGCATTTGTCGAAATCCATCGACAGCAATCGCGACTGCTGCCAGCAAGCCGGCAGGTTACGCGCGCTTCAGAACCCGCCCCCCAAAAAGAATCGCGTCGCCTCGCTCGTGAGTATCGGCAGCGCCTCCAAGCGGATCGCCGGATGAGCGATCGTGCCCGTCACGTCGAGATAGATCACCCGGTTGGCCAAAAACTCGTTGGCCAGCAGCAGCCAACCGGCGGGGCCAGCCGCGGCCAACGGCACCCGTGCCAACAGTGCCGGTGCGAGGGGTCCGCCGGGCAGCGGATCGGTGCTGAAGGAGACACCCAAATCGAGATTTCCCGCCAGTGACACACGGCCCGTGGCAAACAGTCGCCCGCTCGTCGTGTTGACGCTCAGCCGTTCGATCTGCGCCACGCCGCCTCCGATGCGTGCCCGCAGATCGCCCTCGTTGCTGCCGGCGCTTGCCAAGCTTCCGGTCAGATAAGGTGTCAGGTTTTGGAACACCGGGAGCGCGGTGACTTGCAGATTACGCAGCTTGGCCTGGACATTGCCCGCCAGATCGTTCGGCCCGCGCACGTCTTGTCCTGCCAAGGCGACCGTGGCCGTGACGCGGCCCCCCGCGATCTCCCCCGAACTTTGGCTGCGAAGCAGGGGACCGACGTCGGCGTCGGTCAGCGTGGCTGCGAGCGTCAGGCTATTCGTGGCCGCAGAACGCAAATGCAGCTTGAGCTGCAACCGGCCGTGGCCCAATTGACCGCTGGCGTCGCTCGTTTCGACGTCCGCGGCCAGCGAACGCGGATCGAGGTCGACGCGCAGCGGCATGCGGAACCCGGCGAGCGGAATCGACATTACCTTTCCGTCTTCAACCGCCACCACGGCCACGAATCGCCACGGATCGGCCAGCACGCCGCGCAGATCGACGTCGATCGATCCGGCCACGAGGCCATTCAGCTCGGGAAACGGCGCCGCGAGTTGGCCGCTATTCACTCGGTCGAGCACGGCCCGCACGCGGCTATTGCGGCGATGATTCAAGTCGATTCGGGCGGCCGCCCGGAAAACTCCGCCGGCGATATCTCCACTCAGCCGTTCGACGGCCAATACTCCCCGTTTCAAGGCGACCGATCCCTCGATCCGGTCGGACAGCCGGACCGTTTCCCATCGCACGTCGCTCAACTTCAGTCCCCCGTTACCCTCGGGCCAGGCGAGTTTGGCCGGCAGCGTAAACGGAACCTTCACGTCGAGCGTGCCCGTCATCCGGGCCAGTTGCGGCCGACGAGTGAGCGCGGTAAGCAGCTTGCCGATTTGCCAGCGCTCGATTTCCAACAGTCCCGCGCTCGCCGCCTCCTTTTCGGCGTCCCACGCGCCGCGGATTTTCAGTCCCCCGCCGACCATGGCCCCTTCGACGTCGTACTCGAAACGATCTTGGCCACCGAGGGCGGTCGCATGGACATGCCCGAGCGGCACGTTGTTCACGATGACCGCCGGCACATCGGCCGAGGCATGTAAGTCCCAATCGTTCGGATTAGCCAGTGCACCGGCTGGAATATCGATCTTCGCGTCGGCCGTCGTCACGGCCGACAAGCGCACCGGCAGCCGCACAAGTTTGGAAGCCAGCTTGCCGACGTCAATCTGTTTGATTTCCAGCGACGCGGCGCCAGGCAAATCCGGCGTAAGCGGCAAGCGGCCCGAACCCGTGAGGCTGCCTCCCAGTAGCGAACCGTGGATATCACGCAGCTCAAGCGATCGCCGATCGGCCGTCAATTGGGCCGTGAGCGAACCGATCGCGGTATTGCCCAGTTGCAGTTCCTGAAGCGAGATCTTGCCGGTGCCGGTCAACTCCAACGGCTCGGTCGCTCCCTCGAAATCGGTCCCTAAGCCAAAATCGCCAGATAGTTCATCGACCAGCGGAACGCCGGCCAGCTTCGGCAATGCTTCCAGCTTGCCGTCGGCACGAAGCTTTGCTTTAAATGAAAACGGCGCGGTCAGTTTCAGTTTGCCACGAGCTGCGGCCCGCACACCTGGCCAGGCCAAACCGGCCTTCGCAATGTCGAGTGTCCCATCCGCCAAAGTCGCGGCCAAGGCGAGACGCCCATCTTGAATGCCCAGACCGGCAAGTTGCGTGACGTCGAACTGCACATTTCCCGCAATCCGGCTTGGCTCGAATCCTTTTCCGCTGGGCAGCGTGAGATGAATCGCGCCGCTCGTGCGGCAGGACAGCGAACGCCCGGCAATCAGATTCTCGGGCCAGAGCTCCGCGGGCCAACGCTTCGCCAGCGCTGGCACGTCGCCCAAGCGAAGATCAGCCAGCGCCCGCCCCAGATCGATGCCACTTTCGCTCAGGTCAAGGTCGCCGGCGACGCGATTGTCGAAAGGAATCACGGCGGCGCCGCGAGCTTCGCCATCGTACATCTGCGCCAAAAGATCCCGCACGCGGATCCCGTATCGGCTGATTCCAAACCCGAATCGCACGCCGTCCACACGCAGGCCCGATAGCCGAGCGTTGCCGATGCCGCCGCTGCCCGATACGTTGACCTGCCAATCGGCAAGCGGACCTTGGACCGTGCCGCGTAGATTCACCCGGCCCACGACGGCATTCGCCGGCAAGCCTACGATCGGCGCCAATTGCGACAGCTCGAAATCGCGCAAGCGAAAATCGCCCGTGACCGGAAACGGCGACTGCATCGCGATGCTGGCGGTGGCCGACGCCTCGCCCGCGACGAACTCTGCTCGTAATTGCGCAAGATTGAGCGTGCGGCGGCTGACCGCAAACTCGACGCTTCCGAGGCGAATCGGCAGACCAAACACCAGCCCTTGTTCGAGC
>DATJTR010000787.1:0-2251 GCA_035503215.1 Pirellulales bacterium | reverse complement strand
TGAAACGCTGAGCGAGTTGAACTTCATCGCGCAAACAGGGCCGGGCGATTTCACGCCCCCGGACGCGTTCGTCGTGCAACTCTATGGACGCTACTGCAACGCCAACAAGCTGGCCGGCGAGATCGATTTGCTGGAAGCCCTGGCCGACGTCAAGCGTCGCTATCCGATCGACGACAATCGGCTGGTGATCCGCGGCTTTTCGATGGGTGGCGCGGCCTGCTGGCAGTTCGCCGTCCACTATCCCGGCCTGTTTGCGGCCGCCGCTCCCGGAGCGGGCTTTGCCGAAACGCGTGAATTCCTGCGCGTGTTTCAGGACGAGCAGGTCGCTCCGCCTTGGTACGAGCAAAAGCTATGGCAAGTTTACGACTGCACTGACTATGCCCTGAACTTGTTCAATCTGCCGACCGTGGCCTACAGCGGCGAAAAGGACCGGCAGAAGCAGGCGGCCGACGTCATGGCCGCGGCCCTGGCGTCCCAAGGCCTGGAGTTGACGCACATCATCGGTCCCGACACGGGGCACGGTTACCACCCGCAGGCCAAGGAGGAGATCAACCGCCGGATCGACGCCATCGTGGCCCGCGGCCGGAACACGGTGCCGCAGCGGGTGCGGTTCACGACCTTTACGCTCCGCTATCCCGAGTGTCTCTGGATCCGGCTCGAAGGTTTGAACGAACACTGGCAGCGGGCCGGCGTCGATGCCGAGATCACCGGCCCGCATTCGGCGCAGGTGTCCACGGCGAACGTGTCGGCCTTCCGCATCGCCATGCCCAGCGGCGGCTGCCCGCTCGACAACACCGCGCGGCCGACGGTCAAAATCGACGGCCAGGAGCTCACGGCGCCGGCCCCGCAGACCGATCGCTCCTGGACGGCCGAATTTCACAAAGAAGCCGATGGCTGGCGCGTGGGCCCGCGGCCGGCCGAGGAAGCCCCGCGCAAAACGCCCGGCTTGCAAGGCCCGATCGACGATGCCTTTTTGGATTCGTTCGTCATGGTGCGTCCCACGAGCAAATCGAAATTCGAACAGACCAGTGCCTGGGCCCAGGCCGAAATGCAGCACGCCATCGATCACTGGCGAAAACAATTCCGCGGCGACGCCCGCCTGAAAGACGACACGGCCGTGAGCGATGCCGACATTGCCGACAGCAATCTGGTGCTATGGGGCGACGCCCAGAGCAACGCCGTGTTGGGCCGCATCGCCGATAAGCTCCCCATCCGCTGGCAAGGAGACCAGTTGATCGCGGGGGACAAGACATTTGCGGCCGACAGCGTGATGCCCGTTTTGATTTATCCCAATCCACTCAACCCGCGCCGCTATGTGGTGCTGAATTCCGGCTTCACGTTCCGCGAATACGACTATCTGAACAACGCCCGGCAGGTGCCCAAGCTGCCCGATTGGGCCCTGATCAACATCCGTGTGAAACCGACCAGCCGCGTGCCGGGCGAAATCGTGGCCGCCGGCTTCTTCGACGAGCAGTGGCGCCTGGTGGATGGTCAGTAAGGCGGACCGCGGGATGTGATATGCTGCTAGCGGCGCGCGCCCCCAGGGCGCTGTGCTGCGGCAAAGGCGACGGCGCGTTAGATTACCAGGGAAAGGAGTCGCGCGATGACGCAACCCACGCTGATCGTCGGTGCGGGCCCGGTCGGGCTGACCATGGCCGCCGCCCTGACCCATCACGGCGTTCCCTGCCGGCTGATCGACAAGGCCCCGGCGCCGAGCGACAAATCGAAGGCACTGGCCGTTTGGTGCCGCACCCTGGAACTCATGGACGGCCTCGGGCTGGCCGAAACGTTCGTCCAAAACGGCCTCAAAATCCGCGGCGGAAGCATGTATGCCGGCGGCGAGCGGCTGGTCCACCTGCTGCTCACCAGCGACGAAAGCCCCTACGGCTTTCCGCTGATGATCCCGCAAAGCCAAACCGAGCGGCTGCTCACTGAGCATTTGGCAGGGCAGGGGATCACGGTCGAGCGAAATGTGGAGCTGATCACTTTTACCCAGACCGCCACCTGCGTCCATTGCACGCTGCGGCACCCCGGCTGCCGCGAGGAGACGTTCGACACTCCCTGGCTCATCGGCTGCGACGGGGCCCACAGCGCGGTGCGGCACGGCCTGTGCGTCGACTTCACCGGACATGCCGAGCCGAACGATTGGCTGCTGGCCGACACGCATCTCACCGGTCCGCTCGCCGCGGACGAAGTGAGCATTTTTTGGCACGAGCAAGGGGTGGTTGCGTTTTTTCCGATGGGGGGCGGC
>DATJTR010000786.1:0-9193 GCA_035503215.1 Pirellulales bacterium | reverse complement strand
TGGCGTCGCGCTTAGTGCAGGTTTCAACGTTCCGCCTTCATGGAATGCACACTCTAGGTGGTCCGCGTCGCGAACCCGTCGCGCTTCGCCCGCCTTCACCGCTCGGCGTTTTCGATCAGGCTCGTGATTGCCATCAGCGCTCCCTGCGACGAAAGCGCAACGCGGCGATCGCCAACCACGTGGTAGGAAACGAATCCCTCTTGGTCTTGCCGATCCGCGTTTTTGGCGGCTTTCAACTCGAAGAGCGGCGTCCGCTCCAAGTCGGGCACGCGGCGCGCATTCTCGCGCAACGCGTTCCACAGCCGAGCCAAATCGCGCACCTTCGCAATGTCGGGCTGGGTATGCGCGCCGGTCGGATCCAGCCGCAAGATCTCGAAGACCGCATTTTCCTGCTCTGCCGGCGTCAGCGCCCCGTCCTCCGACTCCGCCGCGCTCAACAGTTTCTCCCAGGCGTTGAGATAGTCGGGATCGAGCCGCACCGCTTCGCGAAATGCTTTCACGGCCTCGCCACCACGCGATTCCGATTCGCGCAAGTAGCCCAACAGGTAATGGACGCGCGGGTTGTTCGGTTGGCTGGCCACGAATTTCGTGAACACGCGATCGGCCACCGTCTCGGCAAGTTCGCCGCGGAACACTCCTTCGCAACCAAAGCAGTGGCTTTCGACACGGCCGAAACTGTCGGGCATCAACTCGAACGCGCGCTGATAATGCTCCGCGGCGCCTTCCAGGTCGCCCGCCTCGACCAGCTGCACGGCCAGGCGCGATTGGATGCAATACGCGTCGGCAAACAGTTTGAGGCTGGCCCGATACATGCGAATGCCGCGGCTCAACATGCCGGCCGCGTAGAACTCGTCGGCCTGCTCGGCCATGCGGATCGCCTTGACCGCCCCGTCATAAATGGCGGCCGTTTTCGGGTCCTTGTCCTTGATCGCCTCGGCCAGCACGCCGTAAGCACGCATGCGGTCGCCGCGGCCTTGTTCTCCGTCGGACGGATCGATGGCAATCGCCTGCTTGGCAAAGTCCGCGGCTTTGGCCAGATCGCCCCGGCCCAAATAAAACTTGGCCAGCCAAATCAAAGGCCGCTCTTCGAACCGGTCGCGCTCAAAAACCTGTTCGGCCAGCCGAGGAAATTCGACTCCGGTCAATTCCAACGCCAATTGCCAGCCAGGGTCGTAAGCCGGCCACCGAAAAATCATCGCCGTGGCAATCCGCCGCGCTTCGTCCTCGCGGTTTTCGGCCGCCAGCGACCTGGCCGCGATCAGCGCCAGGGGCAACTTGGGGCGCTCGCCATGACCCGCGATGGGGGGCGAATGCTCAGTCAGCATGTCGCGTATGTCCGACTCGCCCCACCACGGTGCCTGCGTGAGCAGCGTCAAGACGTCCGCCGGGCGCCCGGCGGCGTAGTACACGCGCGATAGGTCGGCGAGCGCGGAGCGAGCACTGCCTGGCATATACCCTCCACGAAACCGATGCCGCATTCCCGCCTGCTGTTTCTCGGCATCGACCTGTTTGGCCAAGGCCGCAATGGCCACGCGCTCGGCGCGGGCCAACTGCTGGGTGTCGATCAGCAGATTGACGAGAGAATCGAGATTGTTGCCGTTCCTTCCGTCTTCAAGCAGCTTTTCGGCCAGGTCGGTCCCTTGCCGCACCCACTCGTCGCGCTCAAGCAGCCGGCCGATCTGGCCGATGCGCAGCGCCGCTTCGAAGCGCGAGCCGTCCGATTCCTCTCCGACGCGGTCTCCTTCCTCAGCCAGCAGCTTGAGCGATTGGGCCACCCCTTCGTCGATTTGATCGCTCGCCAAGAGTGCCTTGACCCGCACTTTTTCCAGGCTCTGGCGGGCCGGGACCGGCAAGTTCGCTTCGGCCAGCGCCGCGTCGATCATCGCCAGCGCCTGCTTGCTTTGCCCGCGCTGCGCTGCGATCGGCACGAAGATCTCCCACAGCGGCAATTCGGGATGAGCCTTGAGCATCTCGACCAGAAAGGCATGAATCTTCTGCGTATGCCCCTGCCGCGCCAGTTCCGCCAGGACCGAAGTCAGCTGGTACGAGACGAACAACGGTCTCGCACGTTTTCCATCGGCCGGCGTCTCGCTCAAGAACAGCACGACCTCCTGGGTGCGGCCGCGCACGATCAACCCCATCACGTACCACAGCGAAGCGGCGTCTTTGCCCCCATTGTCGTACACGCGCTGCTGTTCGGGCTTGGGCATCAAGGCAAAGGCTTCGAACAAATCGCCGGCATCGATCGAGAAGCACAATTGCCACTGCGGTTGCTTGAGCTCTTTCAGGTGCTTCCGCGCCAATTCCCGCGCCAGCGTGATCGTTGGACTTTCGCGGTGCTCGACATGGCCGAACGCATTGAATTGCAGAACGACATTCTCCAGCAGCAGGGCTTTTTCCAACAGCGCCGTCGCTTCCTCGCGCCCGACGAGGCGCACCAGATCGGGCACCTGTAGATAAAAGTCATGGTCCGACTCGTGCGACTCGACTCGCGTGCGGAACTGCTCGACCGCCGATTTCGGATCGAGCTCCGTTTTCACCTCCTGCACGCTATGCTGCACGCTTTGCTTCCAATAATCCTGCATATCCGGGCCGCGAAACACGCCGCTGATGAAGCCCACCAGTCCCGATTGGTTCTGCCCCTTCTTTGCTCCCGCGACCAGCTTCGTTGCCTGTTCAAGATCCTGCTTCAGCGGATCCTGCTGCCCGGCCAACCGGTGCCCCAGCATGCGCAACCCCAGCGCCGCTATTTGCACCTGCGGGCTCCCCTCGACCGGCCGCGCGTCGATCAAGCGGGCCAACTCCGGCCAGGCCTCGGGCGTGGGCAAGGCATCGACCAGTTCGCTGAGCAGCGACTCGCCTTGTTGCTGCTGTTGCGCCTCCATCCGCGCTTCCGGCGTCATCGCCTGCCACAGGTCATACGCCGCCAGCCAGGCCTGCGCCGCCTCGGCCGCCGCCAACCCCTCCGACTTCGTCGCCAGTTCGCGAATCGTCTTGGCCACCCCCGCCCCATCCTCCGCGCCCGCCGGCTTCCCCGCCTCCTTTTGCAACTCCGCCAGCGCCGCCTTGGCACCCTGCAATTGCTGAGCGGCCTTCTCGTGGGCACCCTTCGTCCCTGGGGCACTCTTTTCAGCGGCGCTCTTCTCAGGGGTGCTCGTCTCTGCGGCACTCGCCTCTTGGCAAGTTGTCGTCGTCAGTGGCGATTGGATCGCAAACAGGCCCGCGCAGACGAAGCACACCGAAGACCTAAAGCCGCGAAAGCGTGACATCGAAACCTCCTCACAGAACGAGAGGCGATAGAGAGGGGGAGAACGCCAGCCATTGTCCCGCGTGCCGCTGGGCAAAGCAATCAGGCGGAAGCTGGAATCCAGTTTCCGCCCCCGTCATCGCGCCGCTTGGCTTCAGGATGCAGGTGCATTATCGACATGGCCTAACGGTGAAGTGGAGAGGTCGGCTCCGCCGGTGAGCGATTGGGTGCCAATCCCGAGTCCCGCTACCTCGCACGTCTTAGCCAAGTTGCTCGGCAAGTGCGACGATGATGCCCTCGGGTCCGCGGATGTAGGCTAGGCGGTACGTATCCTCGTACTGCATTTCGCCAATGAGCTCGGCCCCGTGGCCGCACAGGCGCGTTAGCACTACGTCGATTTCATCGACGGCGAACATAATCCGACGGATGCCCAGCGTGTTTACCGGCGCGTCCACGGGCCCAAATCTCATCGCATCAGGCGTGTGGAACTTATCCAGCTCAATTCCCTGCCCATCGGGAGTGCGCATCATCGCGAGGGTAGCTCGGACATCCTTGAGTCCGATCAGTTTTCCAACCAAGGGCCCTTCGACCGTCGTCTCCCCCTCAAGCCTGAGGCCCAGGTCGATGAAGAACGCCTTGACGGCTTCGAGGTCGTGGACAACGATCAGGACGTTGTCCATCCGTTTAAGTGCCATACTCTTCCTCAGCTTCTCTGACTTGTCGCACGTGTCGGTTGCCTTGCCGGCGTACCGATCGCGTTCGCGTTGCTCACCGCCGTAGAGTTGTTTGGCTCAAGCGTACAAGCCGGCCAATCTATTTGCCGTTCGGTCACATCCCCCGATGGAGCGAATTGAGCTGTCGCAAGCCGCCAGCGATGCCTGCGCCGCCTCGGCCGGCGCCAGCCCCTCCGACTTCTTCGCCAGTTCGCGAATCGTCTTGGCCACGCCCGCCCCGTCCTCCGCCCCCGCCGGCTTCCCCGCCTCCTTTTGCAGCTCCGCCATCGCCGCCTTGGCACCCTGCAATTGCTGAGCGGCTTTTCCTCCGCGCCGTTCTTCCCTTGGGCACTCGTCCGAGCGGCGTTCGTCTCTTCGGCGCTCGCCTCTTGAAAGGTCTTCGTCGTCAGCAGCGAATGGATCGCAAACAGCCCCAGCGTCGCTCGCCGACCGTTCGAGCTTACTTGGAACGTGCTCAGCGCGGCGATCCTCAGCGCAAGAAGATCGCGCTGGTTCGCGCTCGCCTCATTTGGTTGTCCGGCCGCGGCCGTTCTTGCGGATCGCCGCCAAGCGCTCGGTCAATTCGGCCACACGCTCGGGCTGATCGGCCGCCAGGTCGTGCTCCTCGGTCGGATCCTCGGCTAGGTTGAAGAGCAGTGGTTTGCGCTCCGGTTGCTGGCCGCGGGCGGGGGTGCCGGCGATCAGTTTCCACGCCCCCGAACGAATCGCCAAGCCACCGGGAAATCCCCCCGTGTGATGAACCAATTCCTCGCGCACGGGTCCGGCCTCGCCTAGGAGCGCCGGCAGAATGTCGAAACTGTCGATGGCCGCGTCGTCGGGCAGCTTCTCACCGAGCAGCGCCGCGCAAGTGGCCGAGAGATCAACGTGGCAAATCAATTGATCGCTCTGGCCCACCGGAATATGACCCGGCCAACGGGCGATGAATGGCACGCGATGCCCACCTTCGAACAACTGTCCCTTGAAGCCGCGTAGCGCGCCGTTGGGCCGGTGGCCACTGGTGTCGCTTGCTGCTCCATCCTGATAGCCGTCGTCGATCACGCCGCCATTGTCGCTGGTAAAAATCACCAGCGTATCGTCGGCCAGACCGAGCCGATCAAGCGACGAGAGGACTTCCCCCACCGACGCATCCAGCTCTTCGATCACGTCGCCCCGGGTGCCGTGCCGGCTGCGGCCGGCAAACCGCGGATGAGGAACGCGGGGAACGTGAATATCGTGCGTGCAGAAATAAAGGAAGAAGGGCTCGCCGCGATGCGACTCCATAAAACCGACCGCCTTGCCGGCCAGCACGTCGGCCATGTCTTCGTCGATCCAGCGGGCTGCCTTGCCACCGGTCATGTATCCGATGCGGCTGATGCCGGCGACGATCGTGTTGTCGTGTCCGTGGCTGGGATGAACCTTGAGCAGTTCCGGATGCTCCTTGCCCGTCGGCTCGTCGCCAATCGGTTTGCCGTAGCTAACCTTGATCGGATCGTTCGGATCGTTGCCCACGACGCCGTGATTCTCGATGTAGACGCAAGGGACTCGATCGCCGGTCGCCGGCAAGCCGAAGAAATAATCGAAGCCGATTTCGAGCGGGCCGGGCTGGATCGGGGCGTTGTAGTCGGTTTTGGCGCCGCTCTTCTCGTTGCCGTTTGGATCACCGCCGAGGCCCAAGTGCCATTTGCCGACTGCGCCACTGACGTAACCGGCCGATTTGAAGATTTTGGGGAGCGTGAGGAGTGAGGTCGAAATGCACAGGGGCGCCTCCCCGCTCAAAATGCCCGATCCGGCCGCCTGCCGCCAGGAATATCTGCCCGTCAACAGGGCAGCCCGGGTGGGAGTGCAGACCGAGGCAGGCGAGTGGGCGTCGCTGAACCGGCGGCCCTGGCTGGCCAATCGGTCGAGATTTGGAGTGCGAACCTGCGTCGCCCCGTAGCAGCCGAGGTCGCCGTAGCCGATATCGTCGGCCAGAATCACGACCACATTGGGGCGCCTCGGATCGCGCTCGGCTGCTTCCAGCCGCGGACCGGCGGCACCGGCCAGCGCTAGCCAAACAAGCAAAACGGTGCCGCCTGCCGGAAGGCCGTTTGAACATCCAATCGACTGGCGATCCGACGAGCGAATCAGCATAAATTCCTAATCCTTGCGGCGAACAGATGGGGCAAACGGACTTACAAGTCATGCGGGAATGTTTGACGCGACCTATGACCCAAACGGAGCTGGTCGTTCACATGCTTGAGTCTGGCTAACAATCGACCATGCAGATACCGGTGCTTCGTAATCGGGTGGGGGAGATAGCGTATCCACCTTCGAGATGGTGCGATTTCGCAATTCGAGAAGTTTACGGCCTAGGTGCCGGCCGCAGCCGGGCAAGCCGCACAAAGAACGAAGGTGAACCTAGCCAACGGGGGTGGCGAGTGCAAACGAATTCCGGCCGATTCACCGGCCCCGCGCGTCGATCGGCTCGACCGTCAGTTCGAGCATCTCAAGATCGGCCGCAATCCGCCGCGTGAACGAATCCAAAACCGCGGCCACAGCTTATTCTTGGGTGTAGTGGTCAGCAAGCCATTGGTCGTTGGCAAACTGCTCAAGCCGGGCGACTAGGCCGAAGCGACCGCGGCCAGCGGTGGTGCGATTGAATTGCATGGCCCGGGCCTCAAAAGAACCCCGCTTCAGCCGGCCACGTTGGCTGGCGAGAGCGCTTTGCGACTCAGAGCGGCCGTGGGGATGCGGTTCAAGATAGCTGAAGCGGGTGATGATCCAAAGCCTATGGACATCGACATCTATTGATAGCTAGGTCGGAAATGGGCTCGTTGCACAACCTCAAACGCCCTGTTTTCAGGGCTTCCGTTGGTCGCCCTTCGGCCCATTTGCCGCCACGGACTCAATAGAACCAGGACCCCATTCTGCTTTTGCGTATCTGCCAAAGCAGCCGATCCGCGACAACGCAAGAGCGGCGCGTTGTCGTTGCGCGCTTCGGTCACATAAACCGACGCAGCGAATCGGACCGCCCGGCAGAGTGGCAGCCCCTTCACCGCTCCCAATCCCTTGCCCGCTCCACAGCTTTCAGCCACCGGCCGTACAACTCGTCCCGTCGTTCTGCCGGCATTTGGGACTCAAATCTCCGCTCGAGGGACCAGTTGCGGGCGATGTCGTCTTGACCCGCCCAATAGCCGACGGCCAGGCCGGCCAGACGCACGGCGTCCGGGGCGGCACGCATCAGTCGGGGTACGGCACGCTGGCGTCATGCTCCCTTAGAAAATCCCAGTACGTCGAAACGTCGCCAACGAATTCGTCGTGGTCGCCCAGGTCGCGATCACGGAACGCATGAATTGCGTTTCGCCGCTGCTGAATGTGGAGGACCCAAGCGTCCCAGTGGTTGGAGTCGCGATCCCAGATACTCCGCTTGTAGAACTCCCTAAGCGGTTCGAGGGACAAGCTATCTGGCGCACGAATGTCGCCGAGTCGGTCGCGTAAAGCCTCAACGTCCCGTTCGTAGTCGTTGTAATAGACCGACAGGAACCACTTCATCGTACCCTCTACCAACGCCCCGAGATTCGCCCAAGCCAGGATCAGCCCGGCATTTGCCGTCTCTGCATCAGGTGGTTGCAGCCACGTCCCCAGCATGCGCGATAGCTCAACCTGCCAGTCGAGCCGAGCCGCGGAAAGCAACTGCGCGGCGTCAATCGGCGCCCACCCGTGGGCACGCCCCCAAAAGTCAGCAATGCGGCGATTCGTGTCCACGATTGCGGCAACGGTTTCGGCGGGCGTTAAGGTCATATGCTAGAAGGGAATGTCATCGTCGGGGAGTTTTTCGGCCGCCGTCTTTGCGTGAATTGGCTCGACCCCATACTTGGCAAGCAGCGCGTCGATACGGCGGCGGCTGCTCACGTCGGCAAAGAGATTCGGATTTGTCGCCGCATTATCTCGAATCCGTATCAGCTGATCGCTGGCGACTTCTTCTGCTTGTTCCAGCACCTCCAGTTTCGACGCCGCCTGCGCAGCGTCAGCCGACGCCAGTAATTGCTCCACCAGACACGAAACCAAGCGATTCCGAGTTTTCGCGTTCCTTAGCAACGTGGAAACGACCAAGCTTGCAACCTCGCCCAACGAACGGCCCGTCGACGCGATCCCCTGGAACTTTCCCATGAGGCCATAGGGATCGACCCCCGCCCGGATTGGCAGCACGGTAACTCCGCGCCCGAGAGCTACGCCGACTTCCTGATCGGTCCATTTGCTCTGATGGAACTCCTCGGTCAGCACGGCCGCAAGGGCGTCCATCGAAAACAGCGCCTTCTCAATCTCAACCTGCCATTCTTTCGTAGGTTCGATATCCTCGTGAGCGACAAAGGATGAAATCGCGAATGATTTGAGTGCGCCACGTAGGTTTGTTGCCCGCCGTTTGTCGACGCTTAGGTGGCTTATGAACAGCTTGAAATGGCCGGGCAGCCAAAATGGCGTCTCGCTCGCGGACATGACTCGTTGTGCGTCGGTCATCCTCGGTTGGACAACAACGATGTTTACGAAATCGTGGGTCTCAGCTCGCGTAAGATGCCCGACCCGCTCAAGAATCTTCTTTTCAATGGCGTCAAGCCGATCCTCGATTCGAACGAAGAGGTGCGGTGGGATGCTGACAGCCATAGTGTAGTACGTCGTTCCACCGTTCCAACCGTCGTGGTTGTTCTCCGTTATTTCTGGCGTCCCTTCGTTCAATACATCGCGCAGTACGACGTCGCTGCCGTGGGCCGCTAGTTCGCGGAGTGCTTCGAAAAGTAGGTTGGGGTTGCTCCGCCAGTCCACTATGTCGCCTTTCGGACTTGCGCCGTGCGCGCCCTCGTCCCACAACGCGTCTCGAACATCGCCTGCCATTGCGCCCACGGCGGCGGTCGCATCATACACCCCACAAATGTCATCTGGCATCGGGATTTCTTGCACGTCTGCCCGCGTTCGATCGTCAGCAATAACGCGTGCGGACCGCTTCAGGCGCATCAACAAGCTCCGGAAGCCGTAGACCACGGCGGTTTGCTCGTCGGTGTCGTCGCTTGGGCCGCAAAGCGGGTACCTTTCAATCTCGTCTAAAACCTTCTCGAGTCTCGACCGTGCGGATTCGTCGTTCATTGCAATTCGTCCCGTTCTTGGGCGAGAAATATTATCGAACGACGGCGGAGAAACGCAAATTTCCCGATGCAAGCGCCGCCCCCTCACCGCTCCTCCCAATCCCTTGCCCGCTCCA
>DATJTR010000785.1:0-7996 GCA_035503215.1 Pirellulales bacterium | reverse complement strand
GCGAGGTCGGCTGCGCTCGTTTCCGGGGCCTCGATTCCTTCGGCAATGTCGGCCCCCGAATCGCCCCTGGCGCCCGAATGGCCGCTAGTCGCCGCTTTGCCGGATCCCAAATCGCCTTCGGCCCCTGCTTTGCCGCCGCTCGTCGTGGCTCGAGCGCGTTCTGCGTGCGGGCGCTCGTCGCCGACTTCTTCGGGAGGCGCTACGGCCAGCGGGGCCGGTTCGCCGGTGAAAAACCGCCAGGTGTCTTCGTCGCGGGCCTTGCGGATGATCATCGCCAGCACGACCAGCATGCCGACCATCGTCATCAGTTTCGGCAGCTCGCCGCCGCGAAACAAGCCGGTTGTTTGCCGATTGCGAAAACGTCGCATAGTACGTCAAAAACACGGAGCGTCAAAAAAAATTGAGAAGTGCACCGGCCGCCCGCCACGTCCGTCCTTAGCCGTCGATTGCGATCCAATCGCTGGGGGGCCGGCGGTGCTGGCCCGTCATTCCGCCTTGCCCGACAGGTCGACAAAACTCAATTTGCTCAGCGGTTCACCGTTGGGCAGTGTCTGCTTGGTGCAGACGTCGATCACGCTCATCAGGGCATCGTAGCGCAGGTCGGGAGCGACTTGAACGACCACCTGGTCGAAGGGGGTGCCGGCATTGCCAAAAATCTCTCGAAGCCGGGTGTCGAGCATCGCCAACCCGCCGAGCGTCTCTTCTCCGACCATCATCTGGCCGAGCCCGCCCGCACCGTTGGGCAAAACGGTGATGATCAAGGTTTTCAGTCCCTTGAGCGGATCGGTGCTCTTGTCGTCCTTGCCCGCCTCTTTGCCGCTGACCACCGGCGTGATCGATTGCGGCGGCGGCATGCGGAGCGTGATCTGGCCTTCGATCGGGGCCGGTTTGAAAGTCAGGATGAAGAAGGTGAGCAACTGGAACGCCATGTCGAGCATGGCGGCCAGATTCAACTCAACCTCTTCCTTTCCCTTCTTCCGCTTCCGCATCGTCCTGTTTCACCCTCGAACGCTCGCTACGAGCTGTTTTCCCTGTTCTTCCCGGGGCCGCTGGTCGTCGGCCGCCGCGGCTAGCCGCCTTCGGCTTTGTTCATCGCCTTGAGCGCGAAATTGCGAAACCCGAACTCCTGGCAACTGCTGATGATCCGATTGAGCAAATGGAACCGCGTCGCCTTGTCGGCCCGAATCACCACGATCGAAGGCAATTCGTCCCCCAGCTTCAATTCCGGATTCTTTCGCCGGGCCACGAACAGGCTGGTCATGGCCTCGGTTTGCAAGTACTGACGGATGTCTTTCTTTTCCTGGCCGTACACCTTCAGGTGGCCATCGGAATCGACGTTGAGCACCAGCAGATCGACGGTTCCCTTGGTGTCGACCATCTTGGCCGAGCCGACCACCGGCAGCTTCAGGCTAAGGTCCATCGATGCCGCCTTGAAGTTCATCACGAGCATGAAGAACGTGATCAACTGAAAGACCATGTCCAGAACCGGCGTCAGATTCGGTTCGGCACTGGCTTCGTTCGAAACGGATCCGGACACGGGGCAGGCTCCTCCGCCAGACGACTAGGCTTTGGCCGGTTTGGGCGGTGCCGCCGGCGCGGCCGCCGCGGCGGCGGGAGGCGCTTTGCTGCGAGCGGCGTGGGCGAAATGCCGCAAGAATTCGTCGCACTCCAACAGCGCGGCCACCGTGAGCGACGAAACTCGATTGCGGAAAATGGCGAAGAAGTAAATCGCCGGCACCGAGAGCGCCACCCCTTCGAACGTCAGCAGCAGCGCTTCCGAAATACCGCCGGCCACTTCGCTGGCCTTGAGCATCTGGTCGCTGCGGGCGATCACGCTGAAGCTGGCGATCATCCCCTTCAGCGTTCCCAGCAGCCCGATCATCGGGCCCAACGTGCCCAGCACGGCCAGCATGCTGATCTTCTTTTCCATTTCCACGGTCTGGGCTTCGCCCACCCGCTCCATCGATTCGCGGGCTTCGGAGAGTCCGTTGGGCAATTCCGAAATGCCGGTCGACAACACGCGGCTGAAAAACGAGGGGTCGTCTTTCACCACGTTGAAAATCTCCTTGAACTGCCGCTTGGCAAGCATCTCCTGGCATTCCGTGACGATTTCCGGCGGCGACACGACGTTCGGCCGCAATTCCATGAACATGCGGCACACGGTCGACACGAAGTAAATGCTCAAGACCAACAACACGGCGCCGATCACGCCCGAGGTCTTCACGATCCAGATCAGCGCGTTCTCTTGTTCCGGCGGCGCGACTTGTCCCTGGGCTTGCTCCCCTTCCTGAGCATACGCGCGCGACGTCAGGCCATCGACTGCCATCGTCGCCAACAGTAGTGCCATGACCAAACCGACATGCCACGGCCGGAGGGCACTCAACAAACGATCTATCATGCGCGCGACTCTCCTTCAGGGAACAGGCACCCACCCGCGTGGCACGCCCCACCTTGGGGCGCGTTTGGGCAGGCACGACCGCCTGGAAGCGACAGGACGACTGCGGGGGGTCCATCCATCTTAAATCAGACCGTTGGCCGGCGGAAGCAATCCGGGCCGCTTCCGCTCGCCCCGACGGACGAACCTTTCCTCCATTCGCGCTCGATCGCGCGGTTTATTGCGGTTGCTCCCGCGCGGCAAGGGAAAAAAGCCACGCCACAGGTTTCCGAGGCAATCCTCCCGGGCGCCCCCGCCTCGATCTCTTCGCCAGCCCGGCTGGCAAAACCGGCCCGATTCGAGCCGATTGGGGGCCAATGGGCCCGCTCTGCAGCGCTCAACCGACCTTGCCCGTATCGCCGCGTTTTGATAGCAAGCCTCCGCTGTGCGCTTGCGCACCCCCCGTCCACCGGTTTTTAGTCAAACAAAATCGGGCCGTGCCGGGCGAAACTGCTGAAGCCTACGAATCGGATGGGCCGCGCGAGCCCTAGCAGAACGAGCAGACGGCCAGGCAGGCCGAGTCCACATATCTGGCAGCCATTGGCAGAGCCGTGAACGATCGTCCCTCGGAAACGCTGATCGACCTGTTGGCCCGCTTGCGATTGGCCACCGCCGGCCAGCTGCTGAGCCAGGCGCCGCAAGTGCGTCGGCTGGCGGGCGATCTGCCTCCGTTGGACATGATTTGGGTCGATACGCTCGTTCAGGCGCGGTTGATCACCCCCTTTCAAGCCGCCGAAATCAATGCCGGCCGGGGCGCGCAGCTTGCCGTCGGTCCCTATATTCTTGTGCGACCGTTGGAGACGCTCGGCTTCGCCGATTGTTTCGCCGCCCGCCATCTCGAGTCGGCGACCGACGCCTGCGTGTACCTTTTGGGTCGAGCGCATCGCGACGTCAAAATCTTGCTCGCCGAACTCGAGCGGTTGATCGCCTGCTCGGCGCGAGCCAAGATTGCCGGCCTGGTCCCGCTTGAGCAAACGGGCGCCGACCGCGGCCGTCTGTGGGCAGCTTCGGCGCTCGAGACCGATTCGCCGCGGCGCGCCGCGACGTCGTACTCTCGCTCGTCGTATTCCCATTCGCCCTGGCGGCCGGTTCGTTCGGCTGCGCAGTGGATGATCGACGGTGGTCGCTTTCCACCGCTCATCGTGCTGCATTTGGCGCAGCGCATGACGGCGACCTTGGCCGACGCCGAAGCGATCGGTCTGGTTCATGGCGATCTGCGTGCCTCCTCGTTGATGTTGCCGGAAACGCGCGATGCCTTTCTGACACACGCCGGTCTCCGTGCCATCGTGCGGCCGGCCGAAGGCTACGCGCTGGCCGATCTAACGCCCGAGGCTTTTGAAACCTTGGCGCCGGAACGAGTCGCCACCGGCTCTGGGCCCACCATCGCCAGCGACATCTACGCCTGCGGATGTTTGTGGTGGCATCTGTTGGCGGGGCGTTCGCCGCTCGCGGGGGGCAACAGCCTGGGCCGATTGCAAGCGGCACACGCTGCCCGCATTCCCGACATTCGCCGCCTGGCTCCGGAGACGCCCGAGCCGCTGTGGCGGGCGATCGCGGCATGTGTCGAGCGCGAGCCGAATGCTCGACCGGCCAGTTTTGTCGAAATCGGGCGTTTGCTTGGCCCCCGCACGCGCCGCGGCGCGGCCGGCCTCGCCGGTTGCCTGGAGCAACGCAAACGAGTGCGGTCGGTGCTCGGCTCGCAGCCGCCAGCGCCGCGCAAGCGAGAGCTGCTTTCCACGACGCAATTGGCCGTGGCGGTGATCGTTTTGGCTCTTGTTAGCACGTTTGCCTGGCGGCGCGGCGATTGGCTCCGCCGACCCAGCCCTGCGGCGGTCGCCGGCAGCCACGGGCCGGTCGACGCCGAGCGGCGATCGTCCGACTCCTCTGCCAACCCCATAGCTGCCGGCGCTCGGGCGGTTGAGCCAAAACGGAAGCTCGTCGGGCAAGCCGAGCGTGCCCACGCCGTCGGCCAAACGGCCCCACGGGCTGCGACGGCAAATGCGGCGCCTGGCGAAAGTCCTGTCGCCTATTGGGCCGTCGATGCCGTTCCCCCCTTGGTCTTGCCGGCCGATCGACCGATCCCCCTCGATCGGATCACGTTCAAGGCCGGGCAGACCGTTCGCTCGCTGCCGGGGCGCCGCGCCCGCGTCGTGACCAGCGGCCGCGCGGCCGTGTTAGCAGCGGAGGACGTGTCGTTCGAGGAAATCGATTTCGTTTTCGACGCGGCCTCGCCCGGCGGAGCGGTTTTGACCGTGGCCGCCGGTCGCGTCAGCTTCCGCCGCTGCACTTTCTCGCTGCTGCAAGGCGCCGATTCGGACGCCGCGACCACTGCCGTTGCCTGGCGCGGGCCGGCTCGCAGCACGCGCGCCGCCGCCGATTGGCAAGGACGCTTGGCCCTCGACGGATGCGTGATTCGCGGCTTCGCCACCGCGATTCAATGCCCTGCGTCGCAGCGGGCCACGCTCGAACTGACCAATTCGCTCTTCGCCGGTTGTGGCAGCGTGGCACGGTTGGCCCGCTCCCCGCGCAGCGACGAAGCGTGCGAGGTGTGCCTGATGCACGTCACTGCGCGCGAGACGGGGCCGCTGGTGCGCATCGACTACGAAGAACTTCCCCCGGCGGTCGGCCAACTGACGATCATGGCCCAAGAGAGCACGCTGGCCCCCAAGGCGGGAGAGCCGCTGGTCTTGTTCGCCGGTCCGGGAACGCCCGAACCGCTCGTCGCCGCGATGGAATGGCAAGGACAAGGATCGCTCGTCACTCCGGAAACGGCGATCGCGGCTTGCCGCTTCGGCAATGCCCCCCTCGAGCTGATTGCCGACGACGACTTGGCCGTGGCCGGCTTGGTGCGCAGCCAGGTCGGCTTTGCGGGCACGTCGCTCACGGCCACCGCCGATTCGCGTACGGTGCGCTGGCAGGCGGCTCTACAATCGAGCGAACCGCCGGGCATCGACGACCACGTCCCCTGACCGCCGATTCTGGCCCCCTTTTCGCCCAGAAAAGCCCTCGGGCGTCCGCCGAAACGACGGGTAGCTTACGAATTTGACATCTCCGGTGGGTAAGCTATTCTTCGCTCGGGGGAAGAGTCGTTCCGAGGAGCGATGATTCCCGGCGCCCGTCGGTCACTTTGCCAGGCGAATCACCTCGCGCTTGGCGCCGGGCGTAACGCGTTCGGGCAGTCGGATCGCCCGCTCATTTCCAAGCAGTTCGCAGGCACTTTCGCCGCGCAGGTTGGTGCGGGAACCCATCCTAGATGACGGTGCGCACGATGGACTACGAGCAACATGCGTTCGACCCGCCGGCCGAACCTGTCCAGGCGGCAAATGCACCCCGGCGTCGTCGCACGCTCGGCCGATTGTGGCACGACAACGCCGCGGTGACCTCGGTCGAGTACGCCGTGATGTTGGCGCTGATCCTGGGGGTGATTCTGATATCGATCAAGCTGCTCGGATCCAACACCAAGGCGCTTTGGTCGAGCAATAACGGTTCGCTGCAAAGCGCCGGGCTGGGAAGCTAACCGCGACGAAGATCCCTCGCTCGCGATTCGGGCGACTTGGACGCTCCTGCTCCGTCAATCAGCGCTAGCGACTGATCTGGCATTCCGGGTGCGACGCCTGGAATTTCTTGACGCCCGCGGCCGTGGCCTTCGTAAAGTTCAGGTCGAGTTCGCTCAGCTTTTTCAGCCCTTCCAAGTGGGCGAGCCCCGCGTCGCTCGTGGCCGTCTCGGCCAAGGTGAGCGATTCCAGATTGGCGAGCGATGCCAGCTTGGCCACGCCGGCGTCGGTGACCTTCGTGCTTTGCAAGTTGAGCCACTTCAGATTCTTCAATCCGGCCAAGGCTGCCAGGCCGGCGTCGGTAACGCGCGTCGACCAGAGGTCGAGCCGCTCCAGGCTGGTAAGATCTTTGATCGCTTCCAGCCCGGCGTCGTTGACTTGCGTTTCGGCCACGTCGAGCACCGCGAGCTTGCCGAGATGCTTCAAGTGAGCCAGGCCAGGACCCAGTAGCGGGGCGCCCCGCAGCTCCACCCGCTTGAGCTGCGTGAGGCCGGCCAGGTTGGCCAGACCCTCGTCGGTGATGTTGTCGCGCATCAAATACAGCTCATCGAGTCCGGTCAGCGATTTGAGGTGAACCAGGCCGGCGTCGCTGATCGCCGCGTCTTCCAGGGCCAACCCTTTGAGGTTTTTGAGCTCGCCGATCGACTTCATGCCTTGGTCGGTGATGGGCGAATTGCGCAGTTTTAGCCGCTGCAAGCTGGGCAGCTTTTTCAGCTCGGGCAAGCCGTCGTCGGTCACGCGCACGCAGCCCCGCAAGTCGAGCACTTTGAGCTTACTGAGCGTAAGCAAATGGGCGAGCCCGGCGTCGGAAAAGTTGTTGTACAACAGCAGCAATTGTTCCAGTTCGCCGAAGGCCGCCACGCCCGCCAGTGCGTCGTCGGTCAGATTCGAACAGCGGCGCAGGTTGAGCACTTTCAGGCCGGCGAGCGATTTGAGCTTGGCCAAACCTGCCGCGGTGATGTCGGTGTTCTCCAGCGACAGGTTTTTCAGCTCGGTCAGCTTGGCGACGCTGTCCATGCCGCGATCGGTGATGTTCGCGCCCCACAAATCGAGCCTGGCCAGGTGCGGAAAGCTCGTCAGGCGGGCCAGATCGCCATCGCTCACTTCCGCCTTGGCCAGGTTGATGCCGACCACGTTGCCAGAATCGTCACGGGTCAGCACCCCCTTGGCCTTCTCGAAAAACGCGGTGTCCTCCGCCATGTCGGCCCGCGCGGGCGCCGCACCGCCGAACAACTGGCCGATGACCGCGAGCACAACGAGACCGAGGCAACCACATTGCGCCCTAGAGCGAACGAAACGCATGACAACTTTTCCTGGTAATCGAGTCTGGATCGTGATCGTGTTCGCCGCGCGTGGCAAACGGCCCGCGCATTTCCGCGTCGGCACACCGCATTCGGCGCAGCCCGGCCAACCACCGGGTCCGCGGCGTTGGCAAAACAGCCGGGCGCAGCGCGGCCGCTGCCCGGCGGATTCTTGCCGCCTTAGGAGATCGAATAGCCCGGGCGATAGTCGGGCTTGATCAGCTTTTCCAAGTTGGGAACATTCTTGGCGGCCAGGTTCTTGGCGTCCCATTCCACTTTCGGGCCGCTTCCCGAATCGGCAGTCCACACCGCCAGGTTGCCCAGCAGCACCATTTCGGTGAGCGGGCCGGCATAGTCGGGGAAGTTGGAGACGGCCGGCTTGCCCCCCTTGATCGCGTCGATCAGCTCCTGGAAATGCCCCGGCGATTCCTGGAACGTCACTTCCGGCGCCTCGACGCCGATCAATTTGAACGCCCCACCGTAATCGTCGGGCGAATACAGCTTTCCCTTCTCGCCGATCATCAACGAGCCGCTATCCTTGATCTCTTGCCCTTCCAGCAATTCCAGCGGCGGCCGCTTGCCGCCGTCGTACCAGGTGAGCTTCACGGCGGGCCGCTTGTCGGTCGCCGCGAATTCGTATTGGATAATCGACCACTTCGGATAGCTCTCCTTGTTGTGCCCCGACGTTTCGGCCATCACCGAAATCG
>DATJTR010000784.1:0-3175 GCA_035503215.1 Pirellulales bacterium | reverse complement strand
AAAACGAGGGATCGGTGGTCAGCCGGGCGGAATTGCTCGAGCACGTCTGGGGCATGACCAGTTCGCCGACCACCCGCACGGTCGACAATTTCATCGTCAACCTGCGGAAGTATTTCGAAGTCGATCCGGCCCAGCCGAAACATTTTCTCAGCGTGCGCGGAACCGGCTATCGCTTCGTGAAGGGGAACGAGCCGCGGGCCGATTGAAGCGATTGGCACCGCGGCGCGCAAACAGCAATACCGCGCCGGGAGCGACCGGCCGCGGCGCGGCGCAGCTTAATTGCTATCTTTTTCCGATTCGTCCGCCGCATCGTCGGCGGCGTCTTCGCCCGACATTTCGCCGGCGTCGGCCTCCGGGGCCGCCTCGGCCTCGGGAGCGGCGTCGGTGCTCTCCTCGGTCATCCCGGCATCCTTGTCCGGCATCTCTTCGCCTGGAGCCGCGTTGTCGGCATCGTCGGCGAAGGGATCCTTTTCCTCAGACGGCTCGGCCGCCGGGGGGGCTTCGGCAGCAGGTTTTTCCTCGGCCGGCTTGCCGACCGTGGTGCTCGCCGGCGGAGCGATTTCGCCCGGGGCAGGCGGGGGAGGCGTGGCACGGAGCACCTCGGCTTCGGCCTTGCGCTGTGCCTCGTAGCGGGCCAGATTGCGCTTCTCTTCGCGGCGATAAGCTTCGGCGCGGGCTTGGAGGCGATAGCGCTCGAGCAGCAGGCGGCCCGAGCCTTGAACACGCTCCAGCGATTTACTGACCGGGTAGTATTGGTTGACGTCGGCGCTTTCCAGCTTAGCCCCGTTGGCCAGATCGGCCTGCGCCTGAGTCGTGTCGCCCATGCGGTAATAGGCCAATGCGCGGAAGTAATAGACCCGAGGATCTTTGGTGCCGCCGTCGACCGCTTGCGTCAATTCGGAAATGGCCTGCGAGTAGGCACCGCTGAAATACTCGTGGACGCCGGCTCCATAGAACTGGGCCAGAATCGGGTCCTGGGCCGTGGCGGCCGACGCCAGGAACGAGGCACCTGGGTTGGCTTTCGCACCGGACATTTGAGCCATAGCGTTCGAGGCGAGCGAGGGCAGGCCGGCCAAAGCCACTACGGCGCAGAGTACAAAGTTCCTCGTCATGGCGCTATCTCTATATTTCGCTGCAGGAAGAGGCGGAAACCGCCGCCAACGGGCGGTTTCGGGCACCGTGGATTTTGCAAGAAACGTGCTGCCCGGCAAGCGCTTTATGCTAATTCCGTCTCGGGGGGATTGCAAGCAAACCCTTACCCCGGCCCCGGTTCGGCCCGCATAACCAGCATCGTAAGCAAGATTCACGTCACCGGGCGGGTGCGGCCTCAACCTGTATTTCGAATTGCCCTGCCGCCTCGAGGTCGGGAAAGGTGACTTCTTCGCGGCCGGCGCGGGTAAACAGGGCCCACAAATCTTTTGGGTCGATGCCGGCGGGCAGAAGATGGACCGAGCAGTCGACGGCTAACACGGTGAACATGCCATTTTGATCCTTTCCCAGCCCAGCCTCGGGATGTTTGGGATCGATCTCCAGATCGTCGGGCTTCGTCCAGAGTACGGCTTTGTCCGGCTCGACCTCGACAACAAGGATCGTTCGGCTGGCGCCATCGGTGATCGTTCTCATGTTGGCGCCGTCGATGTCAGAAAAGACGGTCTCTTTACCGACCGGCACTAGGTAGACCGTTTTATTGCCAAGGTCGCCCACGCGCGCGTTCTTGTACACCTCGGGCATCTTTTCCAGCAGCGGCTTGTTGTGCTCGCTGTCCCACGGCTCGTCGAGATGGAATTCGTTGTAAAGGGCCACCTCATCGAGATCGGGAAGAATCGCCACGCGCCAACTCAATAGTGGTTTGCCCTCCTTATCGCGGATTGCGGCGGCCGGAAAACGCTTCTTGACGTCGTGCGCGTTCTGCAAGGCGATGCCGATTTGCTTGAGTTGATTCATCTCTTGATTCTGCCGGGCCGCGGCGCGAGCACCATTCACCGCGGGCAGCAAGAGTGCGACGGCGACACCGATCGTGGCCGGCGATCCGGCCCCCAACGATCCGATCGGTACGGTACACGTCGATACGCTTTCCAGGCCGTCGGCGGTCCGCCGCGTGGTGTCAATTTGCGGCAAAATGAGCGGACCGATCGCTTCCAAGTCGGGAAGCGTCGGCAGTTCGATCTTGATGCCGGAGGTGGCCAATTGTCCGATGACCATCGGACCAACGGTTTTAATCCACCCGAACGCTTGCTCAAGGGCTGCGCGCGTGTCCTGGTAGGTCAATGTTATGGGCCCCTCCTTCAGCCGCTCGACCACCGCCGGAACCGCTGCCAGGCTGCGTTTGCCCCCGCGATTGATATGCGACTTCAGCGCCTGAAGCGTGGCGGCCACGACCAGCCGGCCATCGACGACGGCCCAGGCGGGATCCCAAGCAACCGGTCCATTCACCTGCACGTGATGCATTTCGATGCCGCGGTGAGTCTTGGTCTCGAGCGTGGCCGGGGCGTCGGGAGCCGCCTTCAGCAATGCCGCTGCCATTCCCAGCAGCGTGTCATGAACCTTTTGGAACTTCTCCCGGTCGCGAACCGTGGCCGTAATGACCAGTCCGCCCAGCGGCAAGATGCCCTCGGGGGTGGCGTGGACCGTCCACACGTCTCCGAACGAAGCCAGCAGATCCCCCTCGATTTCGAAGCCGAGCGTCTTTTCGGCCTGCGCGATTTGCGCCTTGGCGTCCGCATCCGGCTCCGTTTTGGCGATGAAGTCGAGCACCTGGCGGTAGAGCCAGACCAGGTCGAAGCGGGCGGCGGCGGCGAACGAGGCGTTATCGGGAATCGGCGTCAGATCGGCGGCCGTGAGCGGCTTGTCCCCCAAGCCGGCCGGCAGGCCGGTGACGTCGACGAAGTCGCGCCGCACGATGCCCTGCCCGTCGAGGCCGCTCACGCTGCTGACGGCAGTCAACCGGGCGGCACCCAAGCCTTCGAGCATGGTCCGCACCTTCGGATCGGGGATAAGCGGCTCGAAGATCTTCCAGGCCGACGCGATATTCAAATGAGTGATCGTGCCCACGCGCTCGATGGCGGCCCGCTGTTTGAGCTTGGCGAGCCACTCGGGCGTCGGTCGGGATTCTGTCAGGCGGCCAATCAGTTTCGCCGACGTCTCCTTGCCGACGGAGAGCAGGAAGTAGGCGTCG
>DATJTR010000783.1:0-2951 GCA_035503215.1 Pirellulales bacterium | reverse complement strand
ATTCAAGCGGCTGACAATTTGGTGCAAGCGAGCGGCCGTGATCGCGGGAGTCGGTAGCGTGGGATCCTGGCCTGGACGGACGTCCTGCGGCAGCCCGACGCTCCGGATCGCCTCGACGCCTTGTACGACCAAGGCGGGGGGCAGGCCGGCTTGAGTGACGAACCCGGCCAGGGCCGGCAAACACTCGGTCTCGCCCGTGGCGGCGATCAGCTCCAGCACTTTCGCCCGCAGCGGCGCGGCCGCGGGATCGGATAGCGAGCCGGACATGACGATCGCGCCGACCGACGAACGATACTTTTGGAACAGCTCGACAAGTTTTTGCCGAGCAGCGGGCTGCTGTGCCAGCGTCGCGCTGGCGTTGTTGAAGACGTCGAACTCCATGTATCGCAAGTGGCCGGCCAGGTCGATCGAACGGGAGACGGCCTGCAGGTATCTGCGGATTGCGCGGTGCTGCACGTCATCCGGCGGCAGTTCGGCCAAGGCCGCACGCAATGCAAACAGCTCGGTTAATCCGGCATCGACCTTGGCTTTGGCCAACAGCATCCACTCGACCTGCCCCAGGACCACGTCGGGGCGTGGATCGAGCGCCCAGCGAATCAGCTCGGCGGCCGCCTCGTCGACAGCGGCCACGGTGTCGGGGTGAACCCCCTTATTCGGAGCCGCCGCGACAGAGCCGGGCGAAGGATCGGCCGCGGCCGTGAGAGCCTCGACGGTACGCGGTCGCTCGGCATCGAAGCGATTCAAAGCGTCTTCGAGCGCGGCCGCCCATGCCGGCGTCGCGGCGGAGGAAAGCAGGAGAATCGCCGCTGCGAACGACATCCAACGGCGGACGGATTGCTCGGAATGCGCGAACGACCGGCGGGGCAAGAATCGGACCACGTGCGGGGGCTCACAGGAGGAAGATGGATCGAGAGAGACAGATCGCAGGCAGGTTCCATCCCGGAGCAAGCGGCTCAGCGATCCCAGGGGGGAGGCGACAGTCGTCGCCGCCGAGCCCTATCCCCTATAACCTGTCGGCACCGCGCACGCCAGCGGCCGCGTGGAGCAATCCGCCGTCGAGAGCCGCCAAGGGGGCTATTTGAGCCAGGCGGAAACGGCGAAGAGAACGGCAAAAATTGCCGCCATGAAGCCAGTGATCCACACCCCCAAGCGGGCGGCATGACGGAAAATTGGCCCCATCAACTCGTGTCGCGTGGCCGCGTAGACCAGGCTGATCACCAGGATCAAGGGCACCGCATACCACAATTGGTTGATCATTCCCAGCATACCCAAGTGCGGCAACATGCAATTCCTGGCTTTCTTGGCGCGCCGGTCACGCTATGGCAACGTCCGGCGCCTATGCGGCGGCGCCGGCGGGGCTCGACTTATCGTCCTCTTCGATGACGTCTCCCGACTCGACGGGGCCGGCGAACGCGTCGTAGATCGCCAGAATGTTGAGCAGTCCGGCAATCATCGTATAAACGGTCCCCAATTCGAAATAGCGATGCAGAACTCGATTCCAAAGCCCCAGTTCCCCTCCGTCACCTCGACCCGCACGCTGCCCATCAGGCGGAGCCATGAAGTCTGGCTGTTCACCGGCACGGGCACGGATGGCTTGTACGAGGGCCGGAAGAGCCGCCGCGCCGACCCCTAACTGACAAACATAGGGCCAGCGCGTGTCGTTCGGCCACCACGATGCGTAGACGACCTTTCCATTCCCCAAATACAAGCCGTAAAAGAATGTGGTCAGGATCGTGACCATGAACAAAATGCCCTTGGCCGTCCGCCCTTGATAAATATGGCCAAAGCCTGGGATGAGCCAAGCCAAAAAAGCGGCGATCACCGGATTGCGCAACCGGACGACAAGCGGGCCGTCGGCGGCAAGATTGGGCGTGGATGTCATCGAGACCTCGGCGGGGAGTGTCGTCGAACCGGCGATCGGACTGGATTGGGCCGCGGCAAAAAACACCACCCGCTAGCGGCGGTGGCCGACAGGGCGGGTTGCTCGCTTCTCTAGCGGCCGAGTCAATTCTACGGCGGCGGCCGGCCACTTCCAGAGCAATTTGGGATTAGCGACGCACCTTGCGGAGCGTGTGGGGATCACGCGTCGCAGCGCGCTCGACTGAATTACCACTAGATCTGCCCGGCCGAACGATCGTGGGCAAAGGCAACTCGGTCCGATGTCCCGAAACAGCACCGGCATGCGCGGCTGCCACGAGAACGGCCAAATTCAGTGAGCCGGGACGACGACACCCAGTTCCTGACAGGCCTCGCTGACCGTGTGGGCCTCGATTTGTCGCAATTTGAGACCCGCCCCGGCCAGCAAAGCCAAATCGGCCAATTGCTTGAGCCTGAGCGGAAATCCGCCGGAAAGGTGGTGGAGACGCTCGACTGCAGCCGTAGTAAAGACCGCCTGCCGGCAGCCGGCTTTGTGTAGCGAGGCCTCGAGGAATCCGGCCGTGTCCGCCGGTTCCCAGGGCTCGAGGTTGATAGCCAATTCGGCCATCTCCAAGAGCCCGAGTGGCAAGCGAGCAAGGCCCGAGTCGGTCGTCGCCAAGAGGACCGTTTTACGCGGGTTGCGTCCCGACTCGAACTGAACCAGCCGATGCGCCAGATCCAGCGTATCCGGTTGGGCCGCATCGGCGTCGTCGCAAACCACGAGCACCTGGCGGTTTTCGTAGCGGCTGCGGACCAAAAAATCGGTCAGGCTTCGCCACAGGACAAAAGGAGAATCGGCGGTCGTGGGCGCGAGCCCGAATTGTGCGGCCAGCGTCCAGAGCAACTCGTGATTGTCGATGCCCAGCAGGCTCGCGCGGGCGACTTCGCCACCGGCGTGAGAGATCTGCTGTGCAAAAACCTCCAAGAGCAGCGACTTGCCAATGCCGAACATACCGGCCACCAGCCCCAGGCGCCGACGGCCTTCGACCAGGAAGTGGAGTCGGGCCAAGGCTTCGTCGTGGTTCGGCGTGGCA
>DATJTR010000782.1:0-9306 GCA_035503215.1 Pirellulales bacterium | reverse complement strand
CGAACGCGTGCCGGAATGGAGCGCGTTTCGCGACAAGCTGTTCAACGATTGGAACGTGTGAAGCAGCCGGCCGGCCGGCCGTCGGGATCGATTCTATTTGGCGGCGTGGGAAACGGCGCGGAATTCATCGACGGACGTGGCAATGATTTCGCCGGCCCGGCGAACCGCGGCCGCATCGACGTCCAAATGCGTGACGGCCCGCACGAGTCGCTGCCCGACCGGCAAGACGAGCAACCCGCGCTCGTTCAGCAAGGCACAAAATTCGGTGGCACTGGCCAGCGGCGGATCAATGCGGAAGATGACGATGTTGGTATCGACCTGCGGGGGAGCCAAGGCCAGGCCGTCGATCCGCGCAATCGCGGCAGCCAGTTGGGCGGCATTCGTGTGGTCGTGAACCAGGCGATCGATGTGATGCTCCAATGCATACAGGGCGGCGGCGGCGATCACGCCCGCCTGACGCATTCCTCCGCCCAGCAACTTACGGTGACGCCGGGCAAGTTTGATGAGATCCCGCGGGCCGGCCAAGGCCGAGCCGATGGGTGCTCCCAGTCCCTTGCTGAAACAGACGCTGACCGTATCGAAATGCTGCGACCAATCGGCGGGCGAAATGCCGGTGGCAACCGCGGCGTTCCACAGCCGGGCGCCGTCCAGGTGGGTCGCCAAACCAATCGAGTGAGCCCAATCGCAGATGTCGACAATGCCGTCATAGGGCAAGATCCGTCCGGCACTGCGATTGTGGGTGTTTTCGAGCGAGATCAACCGGGTGCGTGGCAAGTGGTCGTTCTCGCCGCGGATCAAGCCTTCGAGCTGCTCGCGGCTAAGGACTGCCTGCTGGCCCGCGACGGGGCGCACGGCCAAGCCACTGAGTTGGGCGTAGCCGGCCTGCTCGTAGTTGAAGACGTGGCAGTCGGCTTCCAGAATGACTTCGTCGCCGGGGGAACAGTGAAGCCGCAGGCCGATCTGGTTGGACATCGTGCCCGACGGGACGAAAACCGCACGCTCCTTGCCCAGTAGTGCGGCCACGCGTTCTTCGAGCGCCTGGACGGTCGGATCTTCGCTGAAAACGTCATCGCCAACGGCGGCTTCGGCCATCGCTTGGCGCATGCCGGGGGTCGGCCGGGTGACGGTGTCGCTGCGCAGGTCGATCGGTTTCTCGGGCATGGCAGGCGGATCCTTTGGAGGGGACCGGCGGTTTGGACTTTTCGGCCCACCGCCGGGGAGAGACAATGGGAGGTTCGTCGCCGTCAGTTGGCTGACCGAGTGCCAATGTATCGCGGCGGCGGTCAAAAGACACCCTTGTTTCGCCAGGATTCGCGCTAGCGTCATGTCCCCTGCCCTCGCCATCGAACGGATCGACAGCCGACAAACCGACGTGCGGCGAGCACTGGCCGGGCTGCGCGAGCGACTCAGCCCGCGCGGCAATGTGGTCAGCGAAGCCGGCCGCAAGCGGACGATCGAAGTCTTCGGCGAGCCGCTGTCGGCCAGTCAGGTGGTGGAGCGGATTTGCGGCGACGTGCAGACGCTTGGTCTGGCGGCGGTGCTCGACTATTCGGCCCGGCTCGATCGTGCTCAGCTCACGGCCGAGACGCTGCGCGTGCCTGCGGCCGAGCTGGCCGCCGCCCATCGGGCAGCCGACGGCAAGTTCCTGGAAACGCTGGCGCGAATCAAAGCCCGCATTCTGGAATTCCAGCGGGCCATCCTGCACCGCGACGTCACGCTCCAGCGCCCCGACGGCAGCCGGCTGACGCAGCGCTATATACCGCTCGATCGAGTCGGCATCTGCGTTCCGGGGGGCGCCGCGGCGTATCCATCGACCGTGCTGATGACGGCCGTCCCGGCCCAAGCGGCGGGAGTGAAAGAGCTGGTGGTGATCGCGCCGCCGACGAAATTCGGCGCCTTTAATCCCGATCTGTTGGCCACCTGCCACGAACTGGGAATCGAAGAGGTGTACCGCGTGGGCGGCGCACAAGGGGTGGCAGCGCTCGCCTACGGAGTGGAAGGGATTCGATCGGTCGACAAGATCGTCGGGCCGGGCAACTTGTTCGTGGCCTTGGCCAAGAAGCACGTGTTTGGAGAGGTCGACATCGATTCGATCGCCGGCCCGAGCGAAGTGGTGGTGATCGCCGACGACGCGGCCCCGGCCGAATTCGTGGCCGCCGATTTGATCGCCCAGGCCGAACATGCGCCGGGTGCGAGTGTCCTGGTTACTTGGAGCGCGGAGCTCATCGAGCGCGTGGCCGACGAGCTGCGGCGGCAGTTGGCCACGGCCGATCGGGGAGCGGAAGCCCGGCACAGTTTGGAACAATTCGGAGCGTTGATTCTCGTGAGCGACTCGGCCGAAGCAGCCCGCGTGGCCAATGAACTGGCCCCCGAGCATTTGCATATCGCCTGCCAGGATGCGGAGCGGTTGGCTCCGCTCGTGCGTCATGCCGGTGCGATTTTTCTGGGGAACTATTCGCCGGTGGCCGTCGGCGATTATGCGGCCGGGCCGTCACACGTGTTGCCGACCGGCGGCACGGCCCGATTTGCCAGCGGGCTGAGTGCGAACGACTTTTTGCGCTCGAACAGCGTAATCCATTATTCGCGTCAGGCGCTCGAGGGAGTGGCGGACGACATTCGCTGCCTGGCCGACAAGGAGGGATTGGCCGCTCACCGCGCGAGTATCGACCTCCGGCTTTCCCCGGGCACGGCCCAGGAGCCGAAACGCCGATGAGCTATTTCCGTCCTGAGATCGAACAGATGCACGGCTACACGCCGGGGGAACAACCCCAAGCCGGCAAGCTCATCAAGCTCAACACCAACGAAAACCCTTACCCTGCCTCGTCGGCCGTCGGCCGGGCAATCGCGGCCGTGGCGGCTGGCGGGCTCGGCCGCTATCCCGATCCCATGGCCAACGCCTTTCGCCGCAGGGCGGCAGAAGTGTTGTCGGTCGAGCCGGATTGGATTCTGTGCGGCAATGGCAGCGACGATCTGCTGACGATCGTCACGCGGGCATTCGTCGGCCAGGGACAATGGCTGCGACTCCCCTACCCCAGCTACATCTTGTATCGGACGCTGGCCGAGCTGCAGGGAGCGCACGGCGAGGAGATTCATTTTCGGCCCGATTGGTCGCTAGCCGACGATTTCGCTGCCGGGCGGAAAGATTTGCGATTGGCGTTCCTGCCGAACCCAAACAGTCCCTCGGGAACCGTGCTTTCGCCCGAGCGGGTGCTGGAGCTGGCCGAGCGGCTGCCCTGTCCGCTGCTGGTGGACGAGGCGTACGTCGACTTTGCCAACGACAACTGTTTGCGATTGGTGGCCGAGAACGAAAAGATTCTGGTGTCTCGCTCGCTGAGCAAATCGTATGCGTTGGCGGGACTGCGATTCGGGTTCGTGGTCGCACAGCCGCACGTCATCCAGCAACTGGTCAAGGTCAAAGATTCCTACAACTGCGATGCGTTGTCGATCGCCGGTGCGACAGCGGCCATCGACGATCAAGACTGGCTGGTGGAGAACCGCCGGCGGGTGATCGCGACTCGCGAGCGGCTGACGGCTGGGATGCGGCGACTGGGGTTCGACACGGTCGAATCGCAGGCGAATTTCGTTTGGAATCCGCATCCACGCGTGCCGGTCCGCCCCCTGTACGAACGGCTGAAACGGGAGGGAGTGCTGGTGCGTTATATGGATTATGCGGGCTGGGGGGACGGACTGCGGATTTCCGTCGGCAGCGACGACCAAATCGACGTTTGTCTGACCCTGCTGGAATCGATGATTTAATTGAGTGCCCTCGGCCCGGTTCGTGGCCGAGGCGCCGTTACCGTCCCGTTAATGCTGAATCCGCTGCCATGCCGCGCACCGCCGCCATCCGCCGCCAAACGGCCGAAACCACGATCGACCTGGAGCTGAATCTCGACGGCACCGGCCAAGCTCAGATCGCCACGGGGGTCGGTTTTTTCGATCACATGCTGACCTTGCTGGCCAAGCATTCGGCATGCGATCTCACGGTGCGGGCGCAAGGCGATTTGCACGTCGATCAGCATCACACGGTCGAGGACGTGGGCATTTGCCTGGGCCAGGCCTTGCGGCAAGCGCTCGGCGACAAGGCGGGCATCCGCCGCTACGGCCATTTCACGCTGCCGATGGAAGAAACGCTGGTCACGACCGCGCTCGACCTGAGCGGGCGCTATTTTCTGGTCTTTCAGGCGCCGTTCACGACGGCCAAGATCGGCGACTTCGACAGCGAGCTGGTGGAAGATTTCTGGCAAGCGGTGGCCGCCAACGGGCTGTTCAACTTGCACGTGGTCGCGCATCACGGCCGCAACAACCACCACGTTGCAGAAGCGGTGTTCAAGGCCACGGCCCGCGCGCTGCGGATGGCGGTAGAGCTCGATCCGCGCACGACCGGCGTACCGAGCACCAAGGGAACGCTCAGCGAGTGAGCCGGCGGAGCGTCACTCGTTGACGTAGGTTTCCAGGAACCGGGCCAGGCGGTGAAAATCGGAATGGGGCCGCACGTAGCGGACCACCGTCACCAGCGATTCCGGATCGACCAGCTTCTCGAACGGCACGTAGTTGAGATCGAGCTGGCCAGAGACCGACACCATCACGCCGTTGAGCCGCTCTTCGACCAACGCCCGATAGGCCCCGACGCCGAGCTGGCTGCCCAGCATGACGTCGAACGCATGAGGTGCCGAGCAGCGGGCTTCGTAGCCGATCTGCAAGCCGGTGATCTTGCGGCGCTTGCCGGTCACTTCGGTGTATTTGTCCGAGGCCAGCTTGGAAAACAATCGGCAGAGATTCAACTGCGAGACGGCGATGTGGCCGTGCTCGTCGCGGGCTACGCCGTGCAGATAGTTCATCGGCAAGAATTCGGCCAGCCCTTCGGCCATCACGATCACCCCGAATTCCTTGCCTTCGTTCCGCTCGCGCGTGATCATCGTGGCCACGATCCGGTCGACGACTTCCTCGACGTTCATCACGTCGCGGGTTTTTCGATCGCCGGTCGTCGGATCGATCACCTCTTCCGTGACACGGTATTTGCCGGTGATGTCTTCGACGCTGATCACCATGCTGGCTTCGCCGGCCACCGCCACGCCGTAGGCCAGCCAACCGGCGCTGCGACCCATCGTTTCGATCAGGAAATAGGTGCGGCAAGCCTCGGCGTCTGCCAGCAGGTTGCGGCACTCGGTGGCCAGCGTGTCGACCGCCGTGAAATAGCCGAATGTGAAATCGATGCCCATGTAGTCGTTGTCGATCGTCTTGGGCAGGTGGACTACCGGCATCCGATACTGACCGGTGGGCAAGCGATCTTGAAACAGCTTGAGCTTGTTGGCGGTTTTCAGCGTGTCGTCGCCGCCGATCGAAATCACGGCGTCAACCTCGATCGACCGCAGGGCTTCGTATACCGTGCGGAGCGGGGCCACCTTCACCGGATCGCTCAGATGGTCGGGATGCGAAACGCTACGACCGGGATTGGCGCGAGCCGTGCCGATGAGAATGCCTTGCGAATTACGGGTGCGCCGCAACACCTGCTGGTCGAGCAGGATGTAGTCGCGGCCGATCTGCGGCGGCCGATCGGGCCGATATTCCAGCAGCCGAGAGTAACCGTTCATGATGCCGACGACTTCGATCTCGTTGCGCAAGAACGAATTGGCGGCCGTCGAAATCACCGCGTTGGCGGCGGGCGCAGGACCACCCGCGAAGAGGATCGCCACACGGCGAAAAGGAGTGGCGGTTTTGGGAGGGTGTGACAAACTCATGGGGTGTGAAACTCAGAGGAGGGGCGTCCGTTCGACAAACGTGGTATCGATGCGGCCTTCGGCAAAGGCGGCGTGGCTGAGAATCGCGCGGTGCAGGGGAATCGTGGTCTTGATCCCTTCGATCCGCAATTCGCTCAGCGCCCGCTGCATGCACTCGATGGCCTCGGCCCGCGTGGGCTGATGGACCAACAGCTTGCCGATCATCGAATCGTAATGGGGTGAGACGGTGTAGCCGGGGTGGGCATGCGAATCGAACCGCACGCCAAATCCGCCCGGAACCATCAGCCGCTCGATCTTTCCAGGGGAAGGCTGGAAATTCCGTAGCGGATCTTCGGCGTTGATGCGGCACTCGATGGCCGCCCCGCGCGGCACGATGTCTTCCTGCCGGAACCAGAGCGGCTCGCCACTGGCCACGCGAATTTGCGCCTTGATCAGGTCGATGCCGGTGACCAACTCGGTGACCGGATGCTCGACCTGGATGCGGGCGTTGACTTCGATGAAATAGAAGTTGCCCGACTGGTCGACGATGAACTCGACCGTGCCGGCGTTGGTGTATCCCGCCGTCTTGACCAGCCGCACGGCCGATTCGCAAATGGCCTTGCGCGTTTCGGGCGACAGCCGCGGCGAAGGGCTCTCTTCGATCAGTTTTTGATGGCGGCGCTGGGTCGAGCAGTCGCGCTCCCACAAGTGGACCGCGTTGCCGTGCAGGTCGGCCAGCACTTGCACTTCGACGTGCCGGGGATGCTCGATGTACTTTTCCAAGTAGATGCTGCCGTCGCCGAAGGCCGCCTCGGCCTCGGCTCGAGCCGACTGGAGCGCCATCTTCAGCGCGAGCTCGTTCAGGGCCACCCGCATGCCACGACCACCGCCCCCGGCCGACGCTTTGACCAGCACCGGAAAGCCGATCTGCTGGGCCAAGTGGACCGCCGTCTGTTCGTCGTTGACCAGGCCGTCGCTGCCCGGAACGACGGGCACCTGCGCCTCGCGAGCGAGTTGTCGCGCCGAGTTCTTATCTCCCAAGCGGGCCATGGCCTGCGGTGTCGGGCCGATGAAATCGATTTTGCAATCGCGGCAGACCTGGTTGAAATGGGCGTTTTCCGAGAGGAAACCGTAGCCGGGATGGATTGCCTGCACGTTGCCGACTTCGGCGGCGCTGATCACCCGATCGATCTTGCGATAGCTGTCGGCCCCTTTTGCAGGGCCAACACAATAGGCTTCGTCAGCCAGTTCGAGGTAGGCGGCGCCGCGGTCCGCCTCGCTGAAAATGGCCACGGTCTCGATGCCCATCTCGCGGCAGGCCCGAATGATGCGTAGCGCAATTTCGCCGCGGTTGGCGATCAGGATTCGCTTATACACGGGTGGCACCACTCAGGAAGGAGCGGAAGGGAGGGAGATCGCAAGCGACGGCGTGCCGGAACAGGTCCATGCTCACTGGCTCGTGTCGACCTTGAACAACACCTGATTGAATTCCACCGGTTCGCCGGTCTCCACGCACACGGCCACGATCTTGCCCGACACTTCGGCCGGAATCTCGTTGAAAACCTTCATCGCCTCGACCAGGCAAACGGTGGTCGTCGGACCGACGTGATCGCCGACTTTCACGAACGGAGGAGCATCGGGACTGGCCGAAGCGTAATACGTCCCCACCATCGGGCTTTTGATCGTCACGACGTCTTTGCCGTCGGCTTGGGCTGGCGGAGCGATCGCCGAAGCACCACTCCCCTCGGGCACCGCAGCCGGCGCCGCGGCCGGCCGCACGGGAGCGGCGGTAATTACCGGCTCGCCCCCTTTTCGCAATCGAATCCGCTGGTCGGATTGTCGCAGATCGATTTCCGCCAACTCATGTTCATTCATCAGCTCGACCAGTCGGCGAATTCGCTTGACGTCGAAAATGTCGCCGCTGGAACCGGAGCCGGAACTTGTCATCGCCTTGGTTCTCCCACATTCGCCCGCAACTAGTGCGGGCTGGTTACAATCGATCGCAGGCCGAATTCGCCGGGCATTTCGCCCCGAATTCGGCCCTGGCTTTCGTTTTTCCGCGCTGCCTGCCGATCGCGCGCCACCTCTCGGTCGGACCGCCGCAGGGGCGCGAGCCGGGCAAACCCGCTCTACCAGGCAACCGCCGCCGTTTCCCAACTCTTGGCGGTGCTGGTCAAGACTTCGTGACCGGTTTTCGTCACCAGCACGTCATCCTCGATCCGCACGCCACCCACATCCGGAAGATAAATCCCCGGCTCGATGGTCACGACCATGCCGGGTTCCAAGACCAGCGACTGATTGACTCCCAGCCGCGGGGCTTCATGGATATCAAGCCCCAGGCCGTGACCCAATCCGTGTCCGAAAAACTTGCCGAAGCCGGCTTTTTCGATCACCGTGCGGGCGGCGGCATCGACCTCGTGGGCCGTGGCTCCCGGCCGCACGGCCGCGATCCCCTGCTCCTGGGCCATTAACACAACCCTATACACCCGTTCGAGTTTGGGCGAAATTTTACCGGTCGCCAAAACTCGCGTCAAGTCGCTCTTATAGCCTCCCAGGTCGGCTCCCCAATCGATCAGCAACAGAGGCGATTCACCAAGCCGGGCGCCGGTCGGCCTGGCGTGCGGCAACGCCGCACGCGCACCGACGGCCACAATCGGCGGAAAACTGGCCCCTTTCGCCCCCAGCAGCCGCATCTGGTGCTCCAGGTCGTCGGCGACCTGTTTTTCGGTCAGGTCGGGCCGGATCGTCGCCCGGAGCACCTCGAACGCTCGCTCGGCCGCATGGACGGCGCGGCGGATGACGTCGACCTCCTCCTTGTCTTTTACCAACCGCAGACGTTCCACCAGGCCGTCGGTCGGTTTCAGGTCGCTTTTTGGCAGCGCGGCCGCGATGCGGTCGCGGAGACCGACGGTCATCGATTGCCCTTCGATGCCAATCAGGGCCGACTTGCGCCCTTTTACGATCGACTCGATCGTGTCGAGCATCGATTTGCCGGTGTCACGAATCGCCAACTCTATGCCAGGGCATTCTTCACCCAACTGGGTCGTGTAGCGCGGATCGCTGAGGATTACCTCCCGATCGGGTGAAATGAAGAGATAACTATCGTCGCCGGTAAAGCCGGTCAGATAGGTAACATTGGTGAAGTTGGTCACCAACAGGCTATCGATCTCGGCCTTGCGGAGCAGTTTGCGCAGCCGGTCGCGGCGTTGCTGGTAGCGGTCCATGATCGTCCTTCGCGCAGGCAGGGTCTTCGCAGTTTGCTTCCTCTAACAGCGCCAGGGCGGGTTGGCAAGCCTGCGCGTGCCGGATTCGCCTTGCCGCCGCTCACCCTACGGCCGCCACGCCGAGACAGCGAGACCGCATATTAGGCCAAGCTTTGCGGCGTTTGCGGCCCGCAAAGTCATCTCGTTGAATTCACACGGTTCGCTAATCACTCCCTAACAATCGGGGCTTACGATTTGAGCCATATGTTGACCGGCCGGGGGGCAAGCGGCCGGCCGGCAATTGCCCTCCGTGTGCCCCTTTTGCGGGCACTCGAGGGGCAAAAAGGCGGGCGAAGCAAGAGCAAGGCATTTGGTTCTCTGCCGCT
>DATJTR010000781.1:0-7658 GCA_035503215.1 Pirellulales bacterium | reverse complement strand
ACCCTGCGTTTGCGAATCGCTGCGGAGGCAGCGAAAAGACGATTGCCGCTCAATGGACGCGCTGCATCTGGCGGAGAAAATCGGCATCGAGCCGAGAGAGGTCGCCGAAGGCGGCCTGGAATTCCTTGCGGCGCTCCGTGGGGTCGTCCCACAGCAGTTGCCGCTTTTCGGAAAGCATTTTCAAATAGGCGACGAATTCCTTCGAGTGGTTGCGGATCAGGTAGTAGTTCAGGGCCCAGGCTTCGGCGTAGGCGTCCAAAGCGGTGCCGCCATCGGCGTTGCGCAACCGGGCGTCGTCGGAAATGAGCGTGGAGAGCGAATCGGCCGGCCGCCGGGTGAGATACTCACGAAAGCGTTCGAGTCGCGGGCGATTGATCGCGCCGATTTCTTTCCAGCCCTTGGAATTGTTCAGGTCTGGGGTTTCGAAATAAACGGCAATCCCTTCGCTAACCCAAAGCGGAATGTCGGCGAAGCGAGTTTGCAGACCGGAGTTGAAGGCGATTTGATGCGTCGCCTCGTGGATGATCGTGGCCACGAGCGGCTCGGCCTGGGGCTGGGCCAGCAGGGCGTTGATCTGCGCCGCCGTGCTGCGGCGTTGGCCCGAAGCCTGTAAGGCTTCCACCCCGGTGAGATCGTACATCGTCATGCGGTTCGATTGCAGGCTGTAGTAACCGATGATCGTGTCGGCGGTTTTGCCCACCTCGGCGCGCGCGTGGGCGACGTAGGAATCGCGGTCGCGAAAGATGATTGCGACCAACGGGAACTCGGGCTCGGTAAGCTTCATTCCCTTGCGCGACCAGAAACTGGTGAACCCGCGATAAAGCTGTTCGAATAGCGACCCGCACCACTTCGCGTATTCGCGCGACGTGTTGTAGCAAATCAGGTAATGCGTGGTTTGATAGGAGTCAAAGCCGGAGGGCAGTTCCTTGAGCAGCGATTGAGCCAATGCCTCGCGGGCCAGCGGGGCAAAGGGCGCGTCGTCCTTCCGTCGTTCGACCAGTTCGTCGGGCAGCACCGACCAAAGCCGGCCGTCGGGTGCCAGCAGCAACAATCCGCCGTCTTCGGCCGTGACCTCGACGCGTCCCGAAACGTTGAGGGTATGCCCATCGCGGCGCAGCTCGACATGGTCGAGTGCGGCGGCCGGCAGTGGGGCGAGCACCGCCGCGGACAATAAGAGATCGAGGAGCGAAAGAGAGAGCTTCATCGCGAAAAAATCCAGCCGTTCGGCGGCAGTGTGGCCGGACTTGGCTCGATAGCCATGTGAAGCCGGGCGAAATGGGGGCTTACTCGCATGGGGCGGCCCACAACCATAGCCGGTATCGAGGTTTCGGTCATTAGCGCTTCGCTTGGGACCGATAAACCTAGCATGGCACGGATTGAGTGACTTTCCAAGGCAATTCCCCCCCCTGCCTGCATGCTTTCAGACGTCGGGTGCTACCCGAGCATCGGACCGTCCCGCGGAATGGTCCGAGCGGTTCTGGGGCGACGATTCTGGAATCCCTCCTGCTTCTCTTTCCTTCTCCCGCTGTGCTGTCGAGGAGCCTGGTGATGGCCGAAAAAAAACCGACCTCCCGCGAGTCGAAACGTCAAACCACGGGCGTTTGTTCGCTCGCCATCGCCACCAGCTCTCCTGCCGTGGGCGGGGGCAATTCAGAGGCGGATCATCTACCGGCCGACCATTTCATTCCTATCCGCCAGGCCGAGCTGATTGAGCTGTTGGCAGGGCATCGCGAATTGAAGGCGGCGGACGTCGATTCCTTCCGCCGGCTGGCCCAGATCTTGTCGGCCACGGTCCATCATGAGTATCAACAGGAGCTCGAGGCGCTGAAGGCCGATTATGCCGCCTTCGATCCCGATGCCGACACGGTTCCCTTGGCAGCGCCTACGGCATCGCAGCGATCGGCCCGGCTCGACGGATTGTTCGATCGCTTGGCGAAGCTGCTGGAACGGGCGAATTTCACCCATTTGACGCGCGACGCCTTGGAAGAGGCCCTGCACGGCGCAAGCGGTTGGGGGTTGAATCTAGCGGTCGATTTCGAAGTGTTCGACCGGTTGGAGATTTTTGTTCGCGGGCAGGGAATCGAGCGGCGAAAAGTCCGCAACCTGAGTACGCGGTTTCGCAAGGTCGAAGCCGATGCCGAGACCTTTCAGCGGTTGGTGGTGCTCTTGAAACTGCGTCCCCACGGCTCACTGCCCAAGGGAGTCGATCACGACGACGTCTATCTGAAGCTGTTCAAGGACATCCCGCGGATGGACTTGGAGATGTTGTTGCCCGGCACGCAAATCAAAATGTCGCTTTTCGACCGCACGAAAATCGTCGTACCCACGGTGTCGGGGGTGGCGATGACCGGTTGGAAGCTGATCGCAGGGCTGACAGCGGTGGCCGCCAGCGGCGTTTACAATTCGTTCGCTCTGCTGGGGCTGGCCGGCGGGACGATTGGCTACGGATTGCGGTCATTCCGCGGCTATATGCAAACCAAAGAACGCTACCAGCTCAGCCTGACCGAAAGCCTGTATTACAAGAACCTGGACAACAACGCGGGCGTGCTGATGCGCCTGGTCGATGAGGCCGAAGAGCAGGAAAACCGCGAGGCGCTGTTGGCCTATTTTTTCCTGCGGCACGACATGGCTCCCGCAGGCCTCACCGCCGAACAGCTCGACCAGCGAATCGAGGCGTTTCTGGAGCGTCAGCTCGGGCGGAAGATCGACTTCGAGGTGGGCGACGCCCTGGCCAAACTCATCCGCTGGCGACTAGTGGAAAAACTGCCGCAGGACAAGCTGCGTGCCCTGCCGCTGGCGGCCGCGTTGACTACGCTCGACAGCGCCTGGGACCAGATCTTCTCGTATTCGCAGGCGGCCTGAGCTTCGCGGGAAGCGAAGCGCCCAGCAACGAGCGGCCTAGCGCATGGCGCCGGCTCTCTTTCGAGCCGCATCGACCGGAGACGCCACTCCGCGGCGTTTTAAGATTGCAGGTCGTGCAGGACCTTCAGCGCCACGATGGCCGCCAAGGTTGCCGCCACCGCGTTGTACTCACGGCTTTTGAGCCATTGGGACAAACGCCAGCCCGACATGCTGGGCAAGACGGTCAGCCGCGGGAAAAATCGCGGGGTGGTGGCGGCGTATCGCGCCCACTCTTCTGGAAATTTGCTGGATAAGTAGCGTTCCTCGGAACGCACCTTGGGAATGTACAAGAGAGGCAGCAGCACGGCCGAAATCCAGATGTTTTCGCGGTCCCCGATCAATATACAGAACGCGACAACCATCAAAAAAGATCCCAGGTACAACGGGTTGCGCATCATGCGATAGGGACCGGTCATCGTCAGTTGCGTGCTTTTGGTCAAGAAACCAGCGGCCCAGGAGCGCACGATCAATCCGCCCAAGAGCAACGCCACGCCGAGCAAGGAGCGCGTATCTTTCCAATCAAAGACGTCGTGCGGAATCGTGCCAGTGAGCACATCTTCGGCGACCAGAATCCCGTAGACGGCGATCGAAATCGGCACTCGCCGGCGAACCAGAAAACGGATAAAGCGATTTGGTGAATCTGTGGTCATAAGAAGTTCGGTTTTACGGTGACGGATGGGCAATCTTGACCGGACCGTGTCAAGCGATCGTGAAGGTTGTCCGCGGTTTCTCCCTCGATGGGTATCGAGCGGCCGAAAGCGCGAAGCACGGTTGACGTGACACGGATTAACGACGTGAAAAAAGCCAGGAATAAATAGCAAACCCGGCTCAGCGGGTCAATGTGATCCCGCCGACGCTCGACAACCGTTTGCCCCCCCGACGGCAGTGATAGCCCTACGAGCATCGCTTGGGTGCTAGCCGGCGCTCCTGGGCGCCTTCGATGGCGGCCGCCCCCGAAAGCGAGGCCGGGCGAAGCTAGGCACGCATCCAAGCGAAAAACCGAACTGTCGGGCCTTTTCCGCGACTTGGATTGGCGCGCCGACCGCCGCCCCTGGCAGAGCCATTGGTTGCCGAACTAAGGGGCGATCGCGGGGCCGCATTTACTTGTGGGATGCTTCGATCGCCGGCCCCCTCCGCTTTCCGGCGTCTCAGAGTGGATGGCGGATGGCGTCCAAGGCGTGGGCAGGAGGTGCGTAGAGCCTTGGCACGTCACGGATTCACGCCGGGCGAAGGTCCGGCGCCCAAAGCCAAAGCGCTACGGCGTTTTGCGGCCTGTCGCCGCAGTCACCGCGCCGGATTCTGACCGGTGGTGTGGGATTTGCATTCCATTACTGATTGGCGCGGATGGGACTCGCCCTTGCCGCGAATGGAGCAGGTCGGACCAGCGCATGAACGCTTCGCTTCGCCGGATGCTGACGGGCGCAATTTTCTTTGCCCTCACGTGTATCGTGGCCGTGACCGGCTACATGATCGCCGGCTGGGAGATGCTCGACGCCATTTACATGGTGGTAATCACCGTGTTTGGCGTTGGCTATGGAGAAGCGAAACCACTCGACAATCCGGGACTAAAAATCTTCACGATGGGGGTCATCATTGCCGGCTGCTCGTCGGGCATTTACGTGGTCGGTGGCTTCGTCTCGATGGTTGCCGAGGGCGAAATCAACAAGGCGCTGGGAGGTCGGCGAATGACCAAGGAAATCGAAAAGCTCTCGAATCATGCGATCATCTGCGGCTATGGACGGGTGGGGCAAATGCTCGCTCACGACCTGGCCAAGGCCAACCAGCCGTTTGTGATCATCGACAACAACGATGGCCGCGTCCAATCGGCCCGCGCGGCCGGCTATTTCGTGTTGCAGGGGTCGGCTTCGGAGGAAGAAACGCTCGAAGCCGCCGGTATTTCCCGGGCGCGGGTCCTGGCCACCGTGCTGCCGGACGACACGACGAACGTGTTCATCACGCTCAGCGCACGGGAATTGAATGGGACGATGGAAATCATCGCCCGGGCCGAATCGCCTTCGACCGAGAAGAAATTGATGCGCAGCGGAGCAACCCGAATCGTGATGCCGGCCCTGATCGGCGCCACGAAAATCGCTCAAATGATCATGCGACCGACCGCCGAAGACTTGTTGCAGGCGGCCACCGGGACGGCCTATTTGAACGAAGAGCTCAAGTCGATCGGCTTGGAGATGATGGAAATCAGTGTGCAAGCCGGTTCTCCGTTGTGTGAACAACCGTTGAACGAAGTGGAAGTCGGCAGCGGCTTCGTGATCGTGGCGATTCGCCAGCCCGACGGACATTGCGTCCGCGATCCGAAGGCGAACGTGCGCCTGGGGCCTGGAGACGTGCTAATCATTCTGGGACACCAAGGGGTGTTGCCGCAGCTTGCCCGGAAGGCGCGAGCTCGGACAGCGGTCAGCTTTCGCGGTAACACGCAGTGAATCCGACATTCGAATGGCGAATGCAGGCGGCGAGAAAACAAATACTTTTGGGTGGCGAGTTACCCCCGGCATGCAGGCGACTTAACGAAAAGTAACCCATCATCCTGCGCTAGGCGCTGTCGTTCGGCGATAGAATTGATTGGAGGAACTCGCGTCGCCGGCGGGCCGGCGACATCTAATATCTCGTCTCATTCCAGGAGGTCGCGGACGATGAACCTTTCCAACACAGTTCGCTTGCCAGAGGCGATCGTCAAGGCGTTCAGTCATTCCGATGCCCAACCGAAAGAGCGCGGAAAGCGCCGGGCGTTCGTCGCGCCGCCGCTGAGCGTCACGATCAGTCGGCAGGCCGGAGCGCAAGGAAACACGGTTGCGCGCGCAGTGGGCCGGTTGCTCGGCTGGCCGGTGCTGGATCACGAACTGCTCGAGCAGATGGCGGCCGAGATGCAAGTGAACGTGCGGCTGCTCGACAGCATCGACGAGCAACACGTTCCCTGGCTGGTCGAATGGATGGAGGCGTTCTCGTCGATCCCGTTCGTCAGCGAAAGCGCCTACGTGCGGCAACTTTTCGACACGATTCTCGGACTGGCAGCCAAGGGAGATTGCATCATCGTCGGTCGTGGCGGTGGTCATATCGTGCCGCCGGGGCTGGCGGTCCGGGTGCGCCTGATCGCAGATTTCGCCGATCGTGCTCGCACGATGATGCACGAGATGAGCTGCACCTTCGACGAAGCCGAGCGGCAAGTGAAAGCGCTCGACCGTCAGAGGGCGGTATTCGTGAAGAACCATTTCCATTGCGATGCGGAAGCGCCCGAGAACTACGACCTGCTGCTCAATACCTCTCGGCTCGACGTCGAAACGTGCGCCCATATCGTCATCGAAACGCTGGAAAGCCGCCGCCGGGCGTGGTCGACCTTGGAAGCCTGATTGCCAGCGTGGCCGCAAACTCCTCCTGGCTTGCCTGATCCAGGCCAGCGTGCTGGTCGCTCCGCGGGCGGCGGCACGGGTGCTGGCAAGGATTTCCGCTCGCGGCGGCACAGATTCGCCTGGTTTCGCTGCTTTGCACGCCGCACGCGTCTTCTCAAGCGCCCCGATCGGTGCGACCGATAAGAGATGCAGCGTCCCTGCGCGCCCTGCCCTACTGCGCGCAAGTGCCAGTGATGAATTCCGCGGGCGTGCGCCTTCCTGCGCCGCGGAGGAGCGGATTCGGGCGGCCAGCGAACCCCAATTGCCAGTGTGCCATGGTTCTTCAGCGGTTTTGTGTCGCCGCGGCTCTGCTGCTCGCCCTCGCCGGCGGCGTCCGTTCGGAAGAACCGACGGAGCACGAATCGCTGCCCCAGGCGATCTATACGCGGCAGGGGCGATTTGCCATTCCGTTTCGCGTGGAAACGCCAGCTGCCAATGTACCGGCGCCGGCCAAGATTCGTTTGTTCGTTTCGGAGAACGGCGGGCGCAATTGGCATCTCGACGCCGAAGTCTCGCCGACTGAAAAGAATTTCGATTTTCGCACTGCTCACGACGGCGAGTATTGGTTCACGATTCGCTCGGTCGACGCCCAGGGACGTTCGTATCCCGACGGTGCTTACGATCCGCAATTGCGCGTGATCGTCGATACGCTTGCCCCACGACTCGATTTGCGGGCCGAGCGCGGTCCGAACGGCGAGGTCATCGCCCACTGGGACGCGCTCGATGCCGCGATCGATCCTGGCAAATTCCAATTGGAGTATCAATTCGCCGGGGGCCCGTGGCAGGCGGTTGCCGTCGATCCCGAGTCGCAACACGTGGCGCGGATGACGCTCGTGGGTGAAACGCAGTGGTGGCCGCCAGCCGGCAGCGGCAAGATCGCACTGCGGGCGACGGTGTTCGATCGGGCGGATAATCCGGCCGTGAGCCAATTTCAACTCGACCTGGCCGAGCCCCCGGTGGCGCAAGGCGCGCCGCAGGCGGCGGTCCAAGGCGCGGCAGCGGCTCCGCCAACGACCTCCGCTGCCGGGAACACCGCGGCGGCCGGCGGCGCAGCGAGCGGCGCAAGCGCCAACCCACGCAAACTTCTGGAATGGCCGGCCGAGTCGACCGGTGAAACGTTGGGACGCGGAGTGCCGGGAGGCGCGACGACCGTGGGACGCAAATTCGCATCGGACGCCGACTGGCGAGCCGCGAAGGGGAACGCCGGCGATCGTGGTTCGCGCGGGCCCGGCGACGCGCGGCTGTCGACCGTGTCGCAAGAAACCGCCGCGGGGGGGCAGTTCGGTGCATGGCCCGTGGGTGATCGACCGCAAATGGTCAACGGCCGATCGTTCGAGTTGGACTACGAGGTCAATG
>DATJTR010000780.1:0-8545 GCA_035503215.1 Pirellulales bacterium | reverse complement strand
GGCGGCGCGCTCGAACGCCCGCTGGATTTCGGCCACGATCTGCGAGCGGAATGCGGGATCGTGGCTGCGGGCTTCAGCCCGAATCGCAACCCGGTCGGCCACGACATTGGTCGCCGCGCCACCTTGGATGACGCCGACGTTGCTCGTGCCGGTATGCGACCCTTTGTGAATCGCTCCATGCCAGCCGTGTTGGACCAAGTCGGCGATGGCCAGACCTGCGATGGCGACGGCGCTAATCCCTTGTTCCGGAGCACCGCCGGCATGGCTCGCCAGCCCTTCGATGTCGATTTTCAAGCGGTATCCGCCCGTGGCACCCATTGTCAGTTTGTTGGCCGGGCCGCCGTCGAAGTTAAATGCAAGCTTCGGCTTGGCGAGACGGCGAAGTTCGACGTGCCGGGCACCATACAGCCCTACTTCCTCCTGAATCGCCCAGAGAAAGGTGAGGGGAGGGTGAGGAAGGCGGTTTTCGATAATCGTCAGAGCCGTGGCCAGCAGGGTGGCCACGCCGGCCCGATCGTCGGCCCCCAAGCCGGTCTGTTTGTCGGCGGAAACAATCGAGCCTCCCTTGCGAACCGGCTTTGAACCGACGCAGATCGGCACCGTGTCCATGTGAGCCAGCAGCAGCCGCCGCGGCGCTTTGAGCGTGCCAGGAAGCTGAAGAATCAGATTGCCACAGTTTCCTTTGAGGATCGTGTGACGGTTGGCATTATCAAATTGCAGGCCGGCTGCAGGAGTGCCGGCGGCGAGGAGCTTTTTGCGAATGTATTCCGCCACGGCGGCTTCGTTGCCGCTGGCCCCCGGAATACCCATGAGTTCGGTCACTAGGGCCAGCGCCCGAAGCTTATCGATCTTACCGTCGGCCGCTGGCTTGGCGGCAACCACCCTTTTTACGGCGGTGGATCTCTTCGTTATCGCGGCCTTGCCAGCGGATGAATCCTTATTGCCGCCGGAGACCGACGACCTTCGCGGGGGATGTTTCAGGGCGACGGAAGAAGGTCGAGGAGGCATACTCTTAGCGTCGATTGTCGAATTGCAATTTGATGGGCAAACCGTTCGCTTGCCGCCCAAGGCGAATTGATTCTATCTTAAATTGGTCGCCGAGCGACCCAAGAGAGGCACCCTTTTTCCGAATCGTGAGCAGGCGAACGATGCGATTCTTTCTGGCTGGCATCATGCAAGGTTCGCTATGCGAGCCAACGCTTCATAACCAGACGTACCGACGGCAAGTTGCCGGGCTGCTGGCCCGTGCTTTTCCCGAGGCCGAGGTCTACGATCCGTTGGCCTTGCACGCCGACTCGATCGACTATGACGACGCGACCGGTCGGCAAGTCTTCATGCAACACAATTGCCTGTGTCGCGAGGTCGACGTGGTGGTGGCGTTTCTTCCCGAGGCATCGATGGGGACGGCCATCGAGATTTGGGAAGCTCATCGGCATGGCCGCTTGGTGATCGCGATCAGCCCGATGATCCACAACTGGGCGGTCAAATTCTTGAGCGACGTTATCTTTCCCGACGTCGAAACGTTTGCCGACGCCCTCGCTGACGGCCGGGTTCGACACCTGGTCGAACGGCAAATGGCGACGCGAACCAACGCGAACACCAACGCTTGAACGCGGCAGCCGTTCAAGGTGCGCGATTCCGGCCAATTCACAAATTGCAATGAATTCGCCAGGATGAATTTACTTGCGTTCGGCTACGGCCAGGCGTTCGGCGATCGGAGGATGGCTGTGAAGCCAAAACACCTCCAGCCAATGGGGCGCGGGATCGTCCTTGTTCAGCCTGGCGAGCTTCTGAAAGGCCGATATGTAGGCCTCCCGTCGGCCGGTGCGCTCCAGAGCATAGCGATCGCTCTGACGCTCGAAGTGGCGACTAACCGCATTTTGCAGCGGCTCGAGCAACAGCGAAAACAAGGTCAGCACCAACATGACGAGCGGCAACGTGTCGACCGGAAAGTGAGCGTAGTCGGCCGCCGGATCGGTCGCGTGGACCCAGGCCATCACCAGGCGATCGACCAGCCAAAAACCGACTGCCCCATAAACCGCCCCGCCGGCGATCATCTTGCGAATGTGCCGGAAGACGTGATGCCCGATCTCATGGGCGAAGATGACTTCGATTTCGTCGGGCGTGAAATTCGACAGCAGCGTATCGCCCATCAGCACCCGCCGGGTACGGCCGAGCCCGGCCAGCATGGCGTTGGCCTTGGCGGTATCGGAACTCAGATCGAAGCGATAGACGCCGGCGATCGATAAGCCCGTCCCGGCAGCCAACCCGGCCATCCGGTCGAGCAATTCGGGATTCTCGATCGGCTGAATCTTATAAAACAGTGGCATGATGATCACCGGCACCAACTGCCCCGCAACCACGCTGACGACAAAGAACAACGCGGCGGCAACCAACCACCACCAGCCGCCGGCCGTCCAAATCACGGCATACAAGGCCCATAACAACAGTCCGCCGAACAACGTCGATAGAAGGTGGACTTTCGTGTAGCGCCACAGCCAGCCGCCGAGCGTCAGGCGGGACAAACCGAAGCGATGTTCGAGCCAAAAGCCGCTGTAACAAGACAGCGGAAACGATACCGCCAAATGGATGGCCGTGGTGATCAGAAACAGCAGCCAAAGCTGCACGCTGGCGTGTGCATTCACTCCGGCCAGGTAAGCTCCCAGTGGCCGGGCGACGAAAAACGCCATCAACGCCAGAAAAACGACGTCTAGCAATTTGTCAGCCAGACTGGCGGCCAACTGAAAATGGCCGTAGCGGCGAGCTTCGGCGAGTTCGGCAGGCGTTTGCTCGCCTGCGGCCAGCGGCGCCGTGCTGGCGGCGGCAGGTGTTTCAGACGTTTGGGCAGCGTGGCCGCCGGGTGCGTCCGCGGCGGCTCCAGGTTCGTCGGCAGAAGGCATGCCACTCTCGCAGTAGATCGATTCAAGGCCGTTAGCGAAGCCGTCGGGCGGCCGAGCTTACTTCGCGCCGACGGGGGCGCGTCCAATCGAATAATAGGTGAAGCCGGCCGCCGCCATCGTGGCCGAGTCGTAGACGTTGCGGCCGTCGAAAATGACCGGGGAGCGGAGTAACTTCTTCATCCGCCTGAAGTCGGGATGAACGAACTCCTTCCACTCCGTCATGATCAACAAGGCATCGGCCCCGTCGAGAGCGTCGTAAGGAAGCTGGGCGTAGCTCAAGCGATCGCCGTAACGCCGGCGCACGTTCTCCATCGCCTCGGGATCGTGGACATGCACCTTCGCCCCGGTCGCCAGCAGCCGATCGATCATCGTCAAAGCGGGTGCCTCGCGAATGTCGTCCGTGCGCGGCTTGAACGACAAGCCCCACAAGGCAAAGCGGCGGCCGGCCAGCTTGCCGCCGAAATGCTGGTGCAGTTTTTCCAGCAGGATCGTCTTTTGGCGGGCATTGATCGCCTCAACCGCGTCGAGCATCGTCGGCTCGCCGCCAAAGGCGCGATGCGTGGCCGCCAGCGCCTGCACGTCTTTGGGAAAGCAGCTACCGCCATAGCCAACGCCTGGAAACAGGAAGGCGAAGCCGATGCGGGCATCGTGGCCGATGCCCCGGCGGACGTCGTCGACGTCGGCGCCGATGCGTTCGCAGAGATTGGCCACCTCGTTGATGAAGCTGATTTTCGTGGCTAGCATGGCATTGGCCGCGTACTTGGTCATCTCGGCGCTTTCGGGGGACATGACCAAGAACGGTTTTTCGGTCCGCAAGAACGGGGAATACAAATCTCGCAGGGTCGCCGCGACTTCCGCATCGCGCACGCCAACGACGACGCGATCGGGCTTCATGAAATCTTCGATCGCCGCCCCTTCCTTGAGAAACTCCGGGTTGCTCGCCACGTGGCACGGTTTGCCGCGCCGAGAGGCGATCCGATCGCGAATCTTGGCGTTCGTGCCGACGGGCACCGTGCTCTTGGTAATGACGATCGTCTCGTCCGTCACGTGCGGCGCCAATTCGTCGACGACGGCCCAAACGTGCTTCAAGTCGGACGTGCCGTCCTCAGCCTGCGGCGTGCCGACCGCCAGAAAAATCAATCGGGCGTCGGACACCGCCGCCCGCAAATCGGTGCTGAAGCGGAGCCGGTCGGCGGCCGTGTTGCGACGGACCAGTTCTTCCAGGCCCGGCTCGTAGATCGGAATTTCGCCCGCCGACAGCTGGCGAATCTTGCCCGCGTCGATGTCAACGCAGGATACATCGTTGCCGGACTCGGCCAAACAGGTGCCGGTCACCAGGCCGACGTAGCCGGTGCCAATGACTGCAATCTTCATCTTCGGATTCCCAAATCAGGCCATTGCCAGGCCGCCGCGACAGGCAACCACATCAGACAACTCGGACAGGTCTCGGCGAACCGTCGGCCGCCGGCGCGAGGATCCGTCCTCCGAGAGCGATTGCAGAAGGGAGCGCAAAACCGCCAGTGTAGCGGCGAGGGAGGCGTGATTGCAGGTTCGGCCGGAGAGTTTTGGCGATTTTTTCCTTCGCCCGCGCGGCCGACCGCGCCAGCATCGTCGCCGCGGCGCGGAGCGGTCAGGCAGGCTGCCGGCTGACACGCTCCAGGTCGGCGTCGACCATCATCTCCACCAACTGAGCAAACGACACGCGCGGCTGCCAGCCGATCTTCGCCCGGGCTCGGCTCGCATCACCACACAGCGTGTTGACGTCGGCCGGTCGAAACAGGGCCGGATCGATTACGACGTAATCGCGCCAATCGAGACCGACGCGGCGGAAGGCAAGATCGACCAGATCGCGCACCGAGTGCTTGATGCCCGTGCCGATCACATAATCTTCCGGCTCATTCTGTTGCAGCATGAGCCACATGGCCTCGACATAATCGCCGGCAAAGCCCCAGTCGCGCTCGGCGTCCAGATTGCCCAACAGCAATTTCTCTTGCCTGCCAAGCTTGATGCGGGCCACGGCGTCGGTCACCTTGCGGGTGACGAACTCCAAACCTCGCTGGGGCGATTCGTGGTTGAACATGATGCCCGAACACGCGAAGAGCCCGTAACTCTCGCGGTAGTTCACCGTGATCCAATGGCCATACGCTTTGGCGGCGCCATAAGGACTGCGGGGCCAGAACGGGGTCTTCTCGGTCTGCGGTTCTTCCCGCACGTGCCCGAACATTTCGCTTGAGCTGGCCTGATAGAAGCGGATCGTCGGATCGACCAGCCGAATCCCCTCCAGCATGCGCAATACGCCCAAGGCGGTGAACTCGGCCGTCAGCACCGGCTGCAGGAAGCTGGTCGGGACGAACGTCTGGGCCGCCAGATTGTAAACTTCCTGCGGCTGCACTTCGCGCAGCACGGTGACGATCGACAACTGATCCAGCAGGTCGGCCTGATGCAATGTCAGCCGGTCGGCCAGCGCTTCCAACCGTTCGTTCTTCGGGTTGCTGGCGCGTCGGACCATGCCATGCACTTCGTAGCCACGGTCCAACAAAAAGCGGGCCAGGTAACTGCCATCCTGGCCCGTGATGCCGGTAATCAAAGCACGTCGCGACATGGCAACCCTAGAGACGATCAGGAAATAATGAGAACGGAATACGGCGCGGAAACGCAGAAATGACGGAGCAGACCGCAGGCACGGCATGCCGCGGCCCGGCGTGTTCCTTCATCGTCGCATTCTTGGCCCCGCGAATCAACCTCTGCGGCCGGGCAGCACTGCCCCCGCTCGAGCCCAGAGAACTGAGTTCCCTCGCGATCGGGCCGCTTGGCGCGATTATTCCGGAAGTGGGGGGATACGCGTCCGCGCACGATCGCGGCTAATAACGACCAAACAATCCTCGATTCATTCCGACGCCGCGTCGTCCGGCGGCTCGGCGTCGGAAGGGCCGGCGTCGGCCGCCGGCGGATCGCCCGCCGTGTCGCCCGCTTCTTTCAACGCGGCGCTGGCGTCGCGCGGCACGCGGACCACCGCGGCCAGGGCGTCCCCTTCATCGAGGCTCATGATCCGCACACCTTGGGTGTTACGGCCGATCACGCTGATTTCGGCCACGGCAGTTCGCTGAATTTTCCCGCGGGCCGTCATCATCAGGACTTCGTCCTCGTCGCCGACGTCGACGACGGCGATTACCGGACCGTTGCGATCGGTGGTTTTGATGTCGCGAAGTCCTTTGCCGCCACGCTTTTGGGTGCGGTAGCGGTTCGAAGACGAGGTGGATTCCCCTTCGCCCTCTTCGCCAGCAGCGTCTTCGGCCGCCGCTTCTGCACTCTCGTCCACCGCTGCGTCTTCGTCGGCATCCGGCTCGCCCTCGGTTGCCGCCGTGAGCGGGCTGTTGGGGCCGAACAAGGTCCGCTTTCCGTAACCGTTGGCGCAAACGGTGAGCAAGGTTGCCTCCGGATCGGCCACGACCATGCCAACCAGCGAGTCATTGGAACCGAGACTGATTCCTTTCACGCCGCTGGTGTTGCGGCCCATCGGTCGGGCGTCGGCTTCGCTGAACCGGATTGCCATGCCCCGCTCGGTTTCCAGCACGATTTCGTCGCCGGTTTTGGCGATCACGACGTCGACCAGCTCGTCGTCTTCCTTGAGTTTGATGGCGATGATGCCACCGCGCATCGGTCGGCTGTATTTGTCGAGTTCGGTCTTTTTCACCAACCCTCGGCGCGTGGCCATGATCAAGTAATGCCCCGGCTGGCCGAAATCACGCACCGCCAGGCATTCGGCGACTTTTTCCCCTTCGGCGAAATTGAGCAAATTGACAATCGCCCGGCCGCGGCTGTCGCGGCCCAGTTGCGGCAGATCGTACACCTTTTGCCAATACACCTTGCCGCGATTGGTGAAGAACAGGAGATAGTCGTGAGTGCTGGCGGCGAACATCTGCTCGATGGGATCTTCTTCTTCGGTCTTGGCTCCTTTCAGCCCCTTGCCGCCGCGATGCTGGGCGCGATAGACGCTGGCCGCCGTCCGCTTGATGTAGCCCTGGTGGCTGATCGTCACGACCATCGTTTCTTCGGTGATCAGATCGGCCATGTCGACCGAACCGATTTCCTCGCCGCTGATTTCGGTCCGCCGGGCGTCGGCATGTTTCTTGCGCACGTCGAGCAGATCTTCGCGGATGATGCCGCGAATGATCGCATCGTCGGAAAGGATGCGCTGATATTCGGCGATCTGTTCCAACAGCTGGTTGAACTCGCCTCCCAATTTCTCCTGTTCCAGGTTGACCAATTGTCCCAGGGTCATCCGCAGAATGGCGTCGGCCTGGACTGCGGTCAGCGTGTACGTGGAGCTTTTGCCCCGATCGGCCTGGAAGACGGCAAAGCCCTTTTCCCCCAACGCCCGCTCCATCATCGCGGCGGGAACCTCGATCCCCATTAGCCGCGCCTTGGCTTCGGCCTGCGTCGACGACGAGCGGATGACCCGGATCACTTCGTCGATGTCGGCATGGGCCAACAGCAGCCCCTCTACCGTGTGCTTCCGCGCCCGGGCCTTGGCCAGCAGAAACTGCGTGCGGCGACGGATGACCGTAATGCGATGCCGCAGAAACTCCTCGAGCAATCCCTTGAACGGCATGATCCGCGGCTTGCCATCAACCAACGCCAGGAAGATGATCGAAAACGAATCTTGCAGAGGCGAGAACTGATAGAGCTGCGCCAGCACGACGTCGGGATCGGCGTCGCGCTTCAATTCCATGATGATCCGCACCGGTTCCTTCAGATCGCTCTCGTCGCGGAGCGCCGAAATGCCCTTGATACGGTCTTCATTCACCAGCTCGGCGATCCGTTTGATCACCGGATCGCGCGATTGTTGGAACGGAATCTCAGCGACGACGATGCGCGTCCGGTTCTTGGCGAACTCTTCCACGCGCGTGCGGGCTCGCACGACTACGGTGCCGCGGCCCGTAAGGTAACCGCGACGGATGCCGCTGCGGCCACAGATGATGCCCCCGGTGGGAAAATCGGGCCCCTGCACGATTTCCAGCAGCTCGTCCATCGACGTGTCGGGCTCGTCGATCAACCGCACCAGCGCATCACACACTTCACCCAAGTTGTGCGGCGGGATCGACGTGGCCATGCCGACCGCGATCCCGTTGGCACCGTTCACCACCAGGTTCGGGAACTTCGACGGCAGAACGGTCGGTTCGGTACTACGCTCGTCGTACGTCGGCACGTAGTCGACCGTGTCGAGCTTCAAATCGTCGAGCATCAGCGCCGCAATTGGCGACATGCGAGCTTCGGTGTACCGCATGGCCGCCGGCGGCAACCCAGCGATCGAACCGAAGTTTCCCTGCTTGTCGACCAACACGTGCCGCATGTTCCACTCTTGGGCCATGCGGACCAGCGTCGGGTAGATGACGCTTTCGCCGTGGGGATGATAGTTACCGCTGGTGTCGCCCGAGATTTTGGCGCATTTGATCCGGTGGGAGCCGGGAGTCAGATTCAAATCGTTCATCGTCACCAGGATCCGCCGCTGCGAGGGCTTGAGCCCGTCGCGCACGTCGGGCAGCGCGCGGCTGACGATGACGCTCATGGCGTAGGTGAGATAGCTCTCCTTCAACTCGTCTTCGATCGGCAGGTTGATCAATTTGCCGCCATGAATCTCGCCA
>DATJTR010000779.1:0-4757 GCA_035503215.1 Pirellulales bacterium | reverse complement strand
CGCCGGCACGGTGGTGCCCGGGTTTACGGGAAATACACTGGTCAATTTGCCGGTCCCCTGCACGTTCGATTTCAACGTGGCCGCCACCAAGTATTTCCATTCGCTCGGGCAGGGGGAGATTCCCCTGGCCCTGCAATTCAGTGGTACGATTTTCTACTCTGTGCCCGATGGTTCGCTGCAAGTGGCGCAAATCCCATGGGATAAGGAAGCCACGTACCGACTGCCGGTGGGAGTGTGGCGTGAAATGATGGATCTGTTCTATCCCAACGGGGCCTGGCTGCGGCTGCGCAAAGACGTTTTTGAGCAGCTCCTCGAGTTCAAATCGCAGCGGGGCATTCCCACCTGGGAAGCGGCCATCGAACGTCTGCTCGCTGGCGTTCCACAGCGGGTGCCATCATGAATGCTCGCCCGGCCGAAAACTCGCCGCCGACGGGCGATTCCGCGGCAGGCGGTGCCTCCGGCGATCGTTCGCTCGTCGATCGGCTGGCTGCCGCCTTGTTGTACGAAGGATACATTCTCTATCCTTATCGTGCTTCGGCGGTGAAGAACCAGCAGCGGTTCAATTTCGGTGGGCTGTATCCCCCCGCGTATGTCCAGGCCCAAAGCGGCGCCGATGCCGCGCGGATGCAAATCGAAATCCTAGTCGTTGTCGGCCCGCAAACGACATTGACGCTTCGCGTGCGATTTCTGCACCTCGTTGCCCGCCAGATCAGCCAGCGCGTCGGGCGAAGGGACTCACCGTCCGATTTATCGCGGGTGGGAGACGTGGGCACGGCCGCGCCCCCGGATTTCGATCCGGTCGACGCCGTCGAGGTCGGAGGCCGGAAATACGTTACCTGGCAAGAAGCGGTCGAGCGCGAGATCCCCTTGTCGGTCGTCGGCGTCGAGCAGGTCGCCGATCGGCCGCTGCGGCACGCGTTTTCCTTCCCGGCTAGTTGTACGGTCGAACCGCTTGTCGACGAGCGCGGAGCTGTCGTCGCCGCCATCACGCGCCGGCAGGCCGAGATTCGCGGTGCCATCGAGATCGCGGCCGTGGCGCTTGGCGACGGGGTCTACCGATTGCATGTGTGCGTCGAAAACCTCGCGCCGGCCGCCATCGTCAATCGCGAGGAGGCATTGCCCGCGACGTTGCTTTCGACTCATGCCATTTTCAGCGTGGCTGGCGGCGAATTCGTTTCGCTGCTCGAGCCTCCCGACGAACTGCGCGCGCCTGCGGCCGATTGTCAAAACATCGGCGCGTGGCCGGTATTGGTCGGCACGGCCGGCGAGCGGCATACGATGCTCGCCTCGCCGATCATCCTTTACGACTATCCGCAAATCGCTCCTGAGAGTGCCGGCGACCTGTTCGACGGCACCGAGATCGACGAAATCCTCTCGTTGCGGATCATGCTGCTCACCGATGAGGAAAAACGCGAAATGAGCGCCGTCGACGATCGGGCACGCAAGATTCTCGAACGCACCGAGGCCTTGCCGGAGGAACAGTTCTGGAAAATGCATGGTGTAGTCCGCGGAATGCGGCCGGCCGAGGAGACACGGCCATGAATCCCGACCCCTGGGACGAGCTTTCCGATCGACCGCAGATCGCCAGTATCCGCGTTTCGGACGTCGAGATACGGCCAGGCGATCGCGTGCGGCTGTGGCCGTTGCGCCGGGCCGACGTCATGGACATGGCGTTCGAAGGCAAACTAGCCACGGTCGAGGCGATCGAACAAGATTTCGAGAATCGGGTTCACTTGGCCGTCGTCGTCGATGACGACCCGGGACGCGACCTGGGCCTGGCGCGGCATATCGGCCACAGGTTCTTCTTCTCGCCCGAAGAAATCGAACCCCTATCCGACGAATGGCCGGCGGGAGGCGCGGGAGGAAGATCATGAGCGTTCCGCGTGTGCTTGTCGCCGGGATCGGAAATATTTTTCTGGGGGATGACGCATTCGGCTGCGAAGTTGCCCAGCGGCTGGCCGGTCGCGATTGGCCCGAGGGGGTTCGCGTGGCCGACTTCGGCATTCGCGGGTTGGACCTGGCATACGCCCTGCTCGATGGACCGGAAGCGACGGTGTTCGTCGACGCGGTTCCGCGCGGCGGCGAGCCCGGCACGGTTTACGTCATCGAGCTCGACCTGACGCAAATCGGCGCCGCCGATCAAGGCAAGACAGTGGTCGATGCGCATACGATGAATCCGCTGGCGGTGCTGGCCATGGTCCAATCGCTGGGGGGCGCACTCCGCCAGATCACGCTAGTGGGCTGTGAGCCCGGCGACCTGGGCACGGCCGAAGAAGGTAAAATGGGGCTCAGTCCGCCGGTGGCCGCCGCCGTCGACAATGCGATCGAGTGCGTTGAGAGACTTGTCTCCGACATTCTCGCCCGCCGGCACGAGGCGGTGGAGCTTCGCTGATCGTTTGCGATTTGTAGAAAACGTTTGGTGCAAAAACACTCGTAGTCCTTAGACTGAGAGGTTTGCCATGAACTTGTTACTGGCTGACTTTGGGGAACACCTTTGGGCGTGGATCGGCGGCGCCATCGGCGTCGTGATTCTCATTGGGTTCATCATGGTCCTTCCCGATGTGATGCGCTACATCCGTATCAAAAGCATGTGATGCCCCCGGCGCGGGCAGCCGTCGGAGAATATCCATGAATCATCGGCGTATCCGTTTACACGGGTTTTCGCTCATTGAACTCTTGGTGGCGATTGCCATCATCGGCTTGCTGATCGCCCTGTTGATGCCGGCGCTGCAGTCCGCGCGCGAGGCAGCACGTCGGATGACCTGCGCCGGCAACATGAAGCAGTTCAATCTGGCGATCGCCAACTACGCCGGCGCGCACGCTGGGCATTTGCCGCCGGTGAACTTCTCGGTGGTGGTCAATCCGAAAACGGGGAACACCGCACAGGGCAGCGTTCACTACGTCACGCTCCCCTTCTACGACAATCAAACGGTCTACGACACCTTTACGCAGGACATCCCGAGCCCGGGACCAGGCTATCTCGGGCCAACGCCCGCCGGGTCGGGATATCTGGGGGCCATGTACTGGCCGTTGTCGATTCAAACCTGTCCCTCCGACGCATCCGCCGACGCCGGCATGGCGACCGTGCCGATGCCGGGAATCGGCGCGATTTGCGCCGGCGATTATTGCATTAACCTGGTCGTGTTCGGGGCCGCCGGCACTTGGAATCTGTGGAACACGCCATCCCCCTACACGATCGGCAAGATTCCCGATGGCAGCTCCAAGACGATCGCGATGACTGAATGCATCGCCTGTTTTCCGCAGTATCCTACGGTCGATCCGCAAAGCGGCACGCTGGAGAACTCGATGTCCTGGCCTTTCCCCGGCTACTCGAACACGGTCGGCTCGTATTGGCCCAATCCGGATCAATTGCCCGGCTCATCGAACTATTACAAGACGTTGGGAACCCCCGGTTTTTATTTGCCGCAGATCGGCGTCGACCTCGTATCGGCCAACCCGAACGACTGCCAGACGTTTCATCCTGCCGCGATGAACGTCGGTATGATGGACGGCAGCGTGGTGCAAGTCACCGACCAGGTCAGCCAGGCCAATTGGAACTTCGCGCTCGATCCCGCCGACAATCAAACGCTCGAGGCCACCTGGAACGGGGCGGGAGAATAGCGGCCGGCGTGGGCGACGCCCCGTAAGATGCCGGTCATCATTCCGGTTGACGGGTTAGCTGCCACACGCCCCACATCCGCGGCGTCAGTTCGGCCTCGCTGGGCACGTCGGCCGTAATGGCCGTCGCCTTGTTCGACCAGTAAACCCGCTGCGTCGTCTGATGGCCGTCGCCGCGGAGCACTCCCAAATCGGCCCGGTAGCTTTGCCCCGCCTTGGGCTGCCAACCGAGCCGTGCCAAGGGTACGCTGACTTCGAAGTTCCCGTCTCCGCCCGCCGCCAGCAGCACCGCGTCCGAGACGTCGTCGACCGCATCGAACGTGACCGTGCGCCAGGGGCTGCTGAAGCGGACCGGCGTGGCGCCCCCCGCCTCAGGAACGCGCGCTCGATAGAGAACCGCGCGAGGCTTCTTATCCACTACGGTGACGAGCAGCCGCAGGTCGCCCGGCACGGATTCGCTCCGACCGGCCTTCGCCCGAGGATCGGTGGCCAGCATCAAATCGAGACAGCCACCAGTCTTGAAAGGCGCATTCGGAGTGTCGCCACTGTTGTTCAAAAGATCCTTTTCGGTCGTGCGCCAGGCCAGATAAAGCTGGCCGTTGCTGATCGTGGCCGCCGCGGCCGCGTTGTAGGGGCGAGAGTTGCTGTTGAAATTGGCCGCCGTTCCCCGGCGATCGATCGTCGCCCACTGCGTGGTCGGCGGCCAATCGTCCAGCTTGCCATCGATGCGCGGGCCACTTTTGCGGATCACCACCTCCAACGTATCACTCCCCTCTTGGGCCTGCCGGCGAGCGTCGGCCTCGTTGAACCAGGCCCGTGCGCGGTCCAGATCGCTCGTCGTCACCGTGAGTGGCGCAGGCGGAATGCGATGCAGCGAATTCAATCCGTCAACGTGGACCAGGCTCACCCGCGCGCCGTCGACGACGTAGACTTCGCCGTCAGGCGTTTGCGTCAGGCTGGGAAAGAAATTCTCGTCGTGCAGCGAAAGGTCGTCGACTTCCATGCCCCGTTCGGCCGTGGGCATGCCCCAGTTCGGCCGCACGCGAATGTCGTGAAACAGCGTGGCCACGAACAGACCATCGGCCGACAGCAGATACATGTTTCCCATGTTGCCGTTGATGCCGAACACGGGGCCGACG
>DATJTR010000778.1:0-7652 GCA_035503215.1 Pirellulales bacterium | reverse complement strand
GCTGCAAGAAAGGAATGTGCTTATAACCGGCCGGCCGCAAATCCGATAAATACACCGCCTCGCCGCCGAGCGTTTGCAAAGCGGTGATCGCCGCCGTCTCGGCCGACAACGTGACGACGGGTTCGACGCCGGAAAGCGTCGTCCGGGTGTCGGCTCCGCGGGTCGTGAGCGCGGAGGCAACCAGCCGGCTGCCATCGCGCCAGCCAACGACGAATTTCAAGGGCTTCGCGGCGGCATTCTCTCCGGTCGGCCGGCGAGAGCCGAACTGAACGGCGGTGACCTGGTCGGTTTCGAGTTCGAGCGGACCGGCGTCGGTGTCGATCTTGATGCGTTCGTCGTGCCAGGCGCCGAGCGTGCCGACCAGCTCGTCGCCATTTTCCAACAGCACGCGATCGCGCCGCTCGCCCGCCGGTGCGGCATCGGCCGCGGGCGGACCGTCGGGCGAATTGGCGTCGGCCGTGCCCAGCGCGGCGGCGATGGCCTGGTCGCGGCGCTCGCGATCGGCCGGTGGATGCAGCAAAATCGCCGCCACGGCGCCGGCCGGCAGCGTCACGTTGCCGAACAAATCGCTGCGGACGACGAGCTTGCCTTCGTCGATCGCCGTGGGGCGGGCCACGAGCAAGCCGCCATCGGCGAGCAGGAGTTGCGGACCGGCGGCCGTCTCGACGAACTGTCCCCAGCGCACGAGTGCGGCGGCCGGAACCGTTTCGTTGGCCGGGCCGCGCTCGGCCCCTGCGGCGCGAAATTGCAAATTGCTGCGCTCGGCCCCTCCTCCGTCGGGCCTCGCGCCGCTCGCTTTTGCCGCGACCAAGCCTGGCGGCTCGGTGCCCGGCAACGCTCGCTGGTTTTCAGCGTCGGCTGAAACGAATTGTCCGCAGAATGTACGGCCACTCGCCAGAACGGCGGTCCGGCCGGCGGCGTCGGCATCGGCCGCGGAGGCCGGCGCGCTCGCGAGGGCGGCGAGCAGCAGAGCGGCGGCAAAGAATCGCGGGCTGGAAAAAGTGTTGGCCACGCTAGCGCTGGAAGATCGGGAGGTAGTTGTTCGGCATCTGCAGGATGATCGCGGCCATCGCCGTGCCGTATTCGGTGCATACGCTCGTATCGACCCAGGAGCCGTCGGCCGCCTGGCGGGCCAGCAGGGCGTCGCGGATCGCCGGATACCAGCGGGCCCAGTACTCGCCGCCGGCATGCCACATGGCCTGCACCGCGTAGTAGTGGCCATAGAAGTAATGGCTTTCGCGGTTGAAGTCGCCGGGGCGCGGCAGATAGGCCATCAAATAGGCGAGCCCGCGCTTGATCTCGTCGCTGTCGTAGATGCCGGCGCTGTACAGGGCGACGATGCCGGCGGCCGTGCGCGGGAAGGCGCTCTGGCCGCCGGTTTGCAGCATGTACATGAAACCGCCGTCGGCGTTCTGGCTGCGTTTGACGTACTCGATGCAGTGGTCGATCGTGTCGCGCGGGACGGCGATGCCGGCGTTGCGCGCCGCGCGAAGGGCCATGATCTGGGCGATGGTCACGGAGATGTCGGCGTCGTGGCGCTGAGGATGATAGCGCCAGCCTCCTTCGCTGTTTTGCGTGTTGACGATCAGGGCCACCGCCTTGGCCAGTTTTTCGCGAATGTCTTGCCTCAAGGTCATGCCATAGCTCTCGGCCAGAAAGAGCGTGGCGAAACCGTGGCCGTACATGGGGCCGTGACTGCTGGCGGCGGCGACGTTGATGAAGCCGCTCTGCTCGGTGTTGGCCAGCAGGAACTCGACGCAGCGTTCGACGCTCGCGCCGTGCGGACCGCGGCGGGGCGTGCTGCCGGCGGCCAAGAATGCCATGCCGGACAAGCCGCACACGGCCACGTTGCGGCTGAATCCGCTCGAACCGAACGAGCCTTCGTCGTCTTGCTGAGCAGCCAGCCAGGCGAGTCCCCGTTCGACCGCGGCGTTGGTGGCCGGAGTCATCAGCTCGACGGCCGTTTTTTCCGGGTCGCCGTCGCCGGCCGAGAGCCAGCGCGGGGCCAGCGCCCCGGCGGCCAGCAGGGCGGCCGTGCGGCCGAGGAACGCCCGGCGGCCCAGCCGCGGCGCGGCGCACGTGTTGCCGCCGAGCGGAATCATCATGATCGTCGCCTCGTGAAAAGCCGTTGCCCGGTTGGTGGCCGCTGCGCGTGCCGCGAACCCTCCGCGTCGCGCCAGGGGGCGAGCCCGCGTCGCGATTTCGCGTCGCGATATCACGTCCTGGGACGCATTATGGCCGACGCTGCTGCTCGTCGGCCAGACGTTTGTAGTACTTCTCCAGCAGCAATTCATACTTGGGCAGGAATTGCTCGGGGGGCGATTGCAACATTTGCTCCCGCTCGCGCGCCGGCAACTGCCCCCACACGTCTTTCATCAAGCTGCGGATCTCTTCGGGCGTGGCCTGGCGGGCCTGCGCTTGCCCCAGCCGCTCGGTGCTTTCCTTGGCCCGATCGCCCGTGGCCGGGGCCTGCGAGGGAGCCGCGTTCGGCTGAGTGACTTTCTGCCGCTCCTTGGCGGCGCTCGACGACTGCGATTTCGATTGGCTTCCCGACTGCTGCGAATTCTGCTGCTGCTCCAATTGGGCGATGAGCTGGGCCAGTTGGGCGACGATCTTTTGCTGCAGCGCCTGAGTTTCGGCGTCCGAGCGGCCGGGGGCGGCGAGCTGGCGCTCGATCGCGCGCATCTCTTCGCCGATCTGGAACAAGGGATCGCGCGGATTGGCGCCCAGCACCGGGCCTTCGGTCACCGGTGGCGGCGCGCCGTCGAGCGGCGGCTGTGCGGGTGCGCCGGGCGTCTTCGCGGGCGGCCGCGAGGCCTCGGGCTGTCGCTTGGGCGGGGCGGACTTGGGCGGTTTGGCCGGCGACGAACCTTCGAGCAATTGATTGTCCAAATCGCCGGCCGGTCCGTCGTCGAGCAGATCGCCGGAGAGGGACGGAGCGGCCGGTTTCTTGGCCGGCGTTTTCGCCGCGTCGGCTTTGGCGGCCGGTTTCGATTTGGCGGAGGAATCGGCAGCCGTGGCGACGTGCGGCGAGGCGACGCCGCCAGCGATGGCTAGCGCCACACATGCCACTAACCCGACGCGCAAGCGAGGGTGCGCCGCGCACGAGCGCGAAAACGTCACGAGCCCCAAGCGCCAGCGAGGGAAATACGCGTTTCCACCCTCGCTGGCGCGTCGGGTTAGTGAGGAGAAGCGCCGGCTCGTGGAAAGGATGATTCCCTTCATATCTGGTCCTCCGGGCTCTCGAGCGGATTGGGACGCACCGGCCGGGGCGGAATTTTGGGCTGCGGGTTTTCCGCCGGCGCCGGCTCGGCGGGCTGCGACATCTTTTGAGCCAATTCGGCAAACTGTCCTTGTTCGGCCGCCAGTTCGGACAACTGGGCCGCCAACTCGGGCGATGGCTTGGCACCCTGCAGTTCGGCGAACCGCGCGTTGAGATCTTCCTGCATGAGTTTGAGCAATTTCAGTTCCGCCAGCGAAGCGACCGTGCGCTGGCCTTGCTGCTCGCCGGCCGGGCCTTCGCCGCCCGCATTCCCCGCGCCTTCGTCGCCACCCTCCTGAGGTTCGCCGGGGCGGAGCGATTCGATCAAGCGGGCCAGCGCCGCCGCGGCGCGCTCTTCGGATTTTTGCGGAGCGGCACCGGTCTCGCCTCGCTCCAGTCCCTCGGCGGCGTGGCTCATGTCGCGCGCGGCGCGAGACAGGGCAAAGCGCGTGACTTCGGCGGCCGTCAGCTTGCCGGCTTGCGTGCGCACGGCCGTTTCCAATTCGCGCTGGTTCTTGGCCAGATCGCCCACCGCGGCGCCCTCGGGAGACTGACCCGCGCCAGGCAAGCGATCGATCCGCGCGGTCTCGGCCAGAATCTCCTGCTGGCGGTCGTGCCACGCGCGGAGCGATTGTTCAAGTCCGGCGACTTGCTCGCGGGCGAGTTGGGCTTCGGCCTGGCGGCGGCGGGCGGCCAGTTCGCCCTGGGCCTTGGACAAATCGTCTTGGGCCTTGGCAGCCGATTGTTCTTCGGCCTCGCGCTGGTCGCCCAGGGCAAACGCCAATTGGGCCATCAGGTCCTTGATGGCTTCTTGCATCGTGCGGCCGGCGGCGTCGGCCTGCAGTTGTTCGAGCCGGCGGGCCAGGCGTTTGGCCTCTTCTTCCAGCGCGTTTTGATCGCGGGTCAGCTTGCCGAGCCGCTCTTCGTCTTGCGGCGTGCGGGCAGGTTTGGGCGTTTTGAGGGCCTCGGCCAGATCCTTTTGCACCCGCTGGTGAGCCTCGCGCAGGGCGGCCAGGTCTTGTTCGGCCTGGCGGAGCTTGGCGACGAGTTGCTCCAGGACGTTTTCGCGGCGGCCGGTCAAGATCTCCTGCATTTCGGCCAGATCCTTGCGCACCTGCCCCTCGGCACCGGCGGCCTGGCCCAGGCGGTTACGCTGCAGCTCTTCGCCGGCGGCACGCATCCGGCCGGTGGTCCCTTGCTGCCTGGCGTGGTGCAGCGCGTCGGAGAGGCGAGCGCCGGCCAGTGGATCGTCGCTTTCGAGCCGCTGCTGCGATTCATCCATCGCCGACAGCAGCTTGTCGAGCTGGCGGCCGAGCTCGGCCTGGCGATTGGCCAGTTTTTTCAGATCGGCCTGTTGCTGCGGCTGCAGGTTCTTCCATTGCTTGCCGAGCAGTTCGGGAGCCAGCCGCTTCGTGGCCTGCTCCAACTCGGCCTCGTCGCGTTCGAGCTGAGCCACGTCGCGGGCGAAACGGCGGTAGCTATCCCACTGGCCGAGACCGGCGAGCATTTCTTCGAGCGCCGCGATCACTCCCTGCTGATGGGCATCAACTTCGGCCAAGGCCGGCGCGACCGAGGGGCTTTGCTTGAACGTGGTTTCGCCCCGGGCGGTGGCATCGGCCAGATCGGCCTGGGCCGCCTTGATTGCCCCGGTCAAACCGCGCTCGGCCGGAGCCAGATGCTCGCGCTCCAGTTGTTCGAGACCTGCCAAGATTTCCTGCATGCGACTGACCGTTTCGGGACTGTCGACCTGGTTGCTCGCCAGGTCAGAAAGCAGTTCGGTAATCTGGGCCGGAATGCCGTCGCCCGGATCGGACAACGTGCGGGCGATGTGCCGCTGACTGAGTTCGGTGGCCTGGGCATGATCGATGTCTCCCTTGGCCAGATGGCCAACCTCGCCGAGCTGTATCGCCAGGCGGGAAACTTGCCCTTCGGCGTCGCGTTCGACTTTCAACGCCCGGCGCAGCTCGGCCAGAATCGCCTCTTGCCGCTGGGCCAGTCGATCGGCCAATTCTTCGGCCGTGATCAGCGACAACCGCCGCTCGGGACTGCGGCCCGTCTGGCCGGCGGCGTCGGTTGCCGAGACGAAAAAACTCACCTGGCTGCCGGGCGTGAGGCCGAGCTTGGCCAGATCCCAGCGGTAATCGATCGAGCGGCTGTCGCCCGGCAAATTGCCCGACACGCCCGGCCGGGCGGCCGGTTCGTCGGCGGGAACGACCAGGAGCGGCACTTCGACTTCGGCCGGTTGCTGCTCCTCGGCCTCGGCCGTGGGTGCGGTGCCGCGGAAGTGGAGCGCGACGCGGCGCACGCCCAAATCGTCTTTCGCCACGGCCTGCAGGCGGACGGCCGCCACGGGAGTGACGAACGAACTTGCCCCCGGACGCTCGACGGTGACGCTGGGGGGATTGTCGGTGATGGCGCGGATTTCAAAGCGGCTGTCGCCGCCGCCGATAATGCCTTCCGGGTCTTCGAGCTCGAACCAGTATTGGCCGCTGCGGTCGACGACCATCGGCTCGGGAGCTTCGGCCGGCAGTTCGAAACGCGTGCCGTCGGCCGAAAGGGTGCAAGGAATCGACGGGCCGGGTTCTTGCCGCAGCGTGGCCGCGCGCAGTGGCCGCGTGGCCACGCCGCTGAAAGCAACGCGCGTGCCACGCAAGGCGTGCAGATTGTTTTCGGTCGGCTCGGGAGGCCACTGCGTGTAGCTCGGCGGATAGAGCGTGGCCTGCAGCGAGTCGATGCGCGGCGGCTCGACCACTTCGAGCGTGGTCCACGCCATGCGATCGTCGTCCCCCCCTTCGGCCCGATATTGGAACGGGCGGGTGACGTTTTCCTTGCGGGCGACCATCAGGCCGCCCAAAAGGTGCATGGTTTCGACTTCTTCCTGCTCGCCGCTGGGGGTGTCGTAGAGATAATGAATCCGCACCTCGTCGGGCAGCGCGTGGCCGGCGGCGTCGGCCAGCTCGACTTCGAAGGTTTGGCCGGCGGCGATCCGCGTTGGCGGATCGCGCAGCACGAGGTCGTTTTGCCGGGGCCAAGTCGCCGAACCGAACGGGTTGGCCAGCCGGGCGAGGGCCAGCCGGGCCGATGCCGGGTCGAACAGCACCGCGGCCAGGGCCAGGGTCACCACCGCCACGGCGCCGGCCAAGGCCCGACGCGTGCCGCGGGGTTCCAGCACGGCGGTCATGTCGACATCGCGGGCGGCCGAAGTGGTTTCGGCAATCACCAGATCGCGCAAGGCCGGCGAACCGGCGTGATGATCGGTCGGGGGAACGTGCAGGAATTCGACCGCGCTGGAGAGCCGGTCGCGGAGCACAGGAAACTGGCGTTCGATCCGCTGCGCAATGGCGACGTCGTCCAGCCGCCTGGCGAACACCGGCCGCAAGAAATGCAGCATTGCCCACGCCAGCACACCCAACAGGGCCAGGAGCGAGAGAACCCGCAAGCCGGGATCGCGAAACCGGATCCAATAATCGGCCAGCGCGAGCGCGAGCGTCGTGGCCACCACCGCCGCGATCATGAGGCTGACGGCGTGCAGCACCAGCAGCCGCCGGGCACGGCGGCGAACGTCGGCGATACGGGTTTCGATTTCGTGCGGCATTGGACGGTTAACTACGATCGAAAAAGACCGAACGAATTAGCGTAATTATAACATTCCCTTGCGTTTACGCAGGATCCATTCTCCCGTGATCAGGGCCACGAACAGGCTGACCAGCCACCACTGGTTCCAAAGCGGCTTGGGCGGGAGGGCTTCGATCGGCACTTGCCGCCCCGGAGGCAAATCGGCCGCCAGGCGGTCAACCGTGGCGGCGCGGTAGAAGTGCCCGCGCGTTTCGTCGGCGGCGCGGCGCAGCTCGGCCGCATCGACTTGCATCCGTTCGAACTCGCCCGGCGGCGGCACAACGACGAAGTCGGCCGAGGGCGCGCCCCCTTCGAGCGTCGGCGTGGCGATCCACAGATGGAAGCTGCCATCGGCGACGCCGGGCAACACCCCTTCGAACACGCCGCGACTGGTAGCAGTGCGGCTGAGGGGCACGTTTTGATTCTTCCGCCCTTCCTGCTCGACAACGACGGTCACGCCATCGTCGGCGGCCGGAGCCTGTCGTTCGTCGGCAAAGCGGACGCGCAGGTGGACCGAATCGCCACGATGATACTGGCGGCGATCGGTCGTCAGCTCGGCCGAACGGTCCTTGCCCAACAGTTTCGAGCGGCTGAGATAGCGGATGGTTTGAATCCAATAGCGCGAGAAAAAGACGTCGCCGACACGATAGCGCCAACGCCAGGTGTCGTCGGTGGCGTGGAACAACACTTTGCCGGCACCGACGAACTGCAGCGAGAAGACGGCCAGATGGTGGCCGTCGGCGCCGACGAGCGTGGGATGTTCGGCCAGCACGCG
>DATJTR010000777.1:0-4626 GCA_035503215.1 Pirellulales bacterium | reverse complement strand
ATATAGTGGACCTGCACGATCAGCATCACCAGCGCCAAGCCGGCCAGGTGAGCGGTCAGCGCCGGCCGGCGCCGGCACCATCGCCGCACCCGCTGCACGAGTGTGGCCGTGGGAATCTCGGGAGGCTCGCCGCGCAAGAATCGCGCCAGGTCGGCCGCCAGCGCCGCCGCCGAGGGATACCGGGCCGCCGGATCTTTCTCCAGACAACCCAGGCAAATCCGCTCCAGCTCGGGCGGCACGCGCGGATTGAGCGAGCGCGGCGCCGGCGGCTCCTGCTCCAGCACTTGCAGCCGCACGTTGAACGGATCGGCGGCACTGAACGGCGGCCGGCCGGTGAGCATTTCGTACAGAATCGCCCCCAGGCTGTAGACGTCGCTCGGCGGGCCGATCTCGGCCGTGCGCCCCGCGGCCTGCTCGGGAGACATATAGTTGGGCGTGCCCAGAATCATGCCCGTCTCGGTCCGCTCCTCCTCGCTCTGGAAGAATTTCGCCAGGCCGAAATCGGTGACCAGCGCCTCGCCCCGTTCGTCGATCAAGATGTTCGACGGTTTCAGGTCGCGATGCACGAGCCCCGCGGCGTGCAAGTAATCGACCGCGCGAGCCACGTCCAACAAGAGCGCGGCGGCCGTTTCGGCGCCGAGCGGTCCGCGGGCGAGCCGCCGGGCCAGATCTTCGCCGGCGATGAAATCCATCGTGAAGTAATGCTGCCCGTGACACTCGCCGACTTCGTGAATGCCGACGATGTGCGAATGCCGGAGGCTGCCCGCCGCCCGCGCTTCGCGCTGAAAGCGCCGCACGTCGGCAAGCGAGGCCAGGCGGCTGGCCAGAATCATTTTCAGTGCCACCGAGCGGCCCAAGTCGGCCTGCCGGGCTTTGTACACCACGCCCATCCCGCCCCGGCCAATCTCGGCTTCGAGCTCGTATCGCCCAAAAGTGCTGGTCGCCGGCGGACTGGCATCGCTCGCTCGATCGCGCCCCGCGCTCGGCGAGCCTCCCGAGATTCCCCCGTCGGCCAGCACCGCGTCCGAGGCCGTGCGGGCCAGGCCGTCGAGGGCGTGCAAGCAGCCGGCCAGCCGGGCCACCTCGGGATGTTCGTCGGCAAGCTGGCGGCGCAGCGCGTCGTCGCCGGTTTGCAGAGCCGCCACGTAGCGGTCGAGCAATTCGGCCAACCGCTCGTCGTCGGCCGTGCGTTTCTCGGTCGCGGGGGTTTCGGTCATGCTTGCACGCCGCCCGTCGTTTCGCTCGATGAACAAAGCCGCCCGCGCGCCGAGGGCTCCGTGTCCCTCCGCTCGCCACCGGAAGAGAATTCAATCCGCAGATTGCACAGATTTCACAGATTCGCAGGCGGGCTGCTTCTGCCAATCTGCGTGAATCTGCGCCAATCTGTGGATCGTTCCCACTGCATCCCGCACTAGCGTAGTCTTGTGAATCGCTACACCACGAGCGATCTAGCCCGCTTCGCACAAACTTTGCAACTGCCGGATCGCCCGCATCCATAGCATCTGCACGGCCGGCCGCGAGCGGTTCATCCGCCGGGCCACCTCGTCGAACGGCAACTGCTCGACGTTCCGCAGCAGCACCACCTGTTGATAGTCGTCCGACAGCCGGGCCAGCGCGTCGGCCACGTGCAATTCCCGCTCCCATTGGAGCACGACTTGGCTGGGGGACTCGGCCGGATCGGCCGGCTCGAAGGGGGCCGCGTCCGAGGCCGTGCCAGCGACCGCCGCCAGCGACACCTCGCGACCGACGCGGCGCTTTTCGGCCTGCCCGAATTGCCGCACCAGATCGACGGCGTTGCGGGCCAGAATCTGCCGCAGCCAGGCCAGCCAGGCTTCCTGCCCCCGTCCCTCGAAGCGGGCCAGCCCGCGATGAGCTTCGAGCAGCGTTTGCTGCACCAGGTCCGAAGCATCGACCTTGGGCCGCAGCCAACTGCCGATTTCCCGCTGGGCCAGCACCGCCAAATAGTTGCGGCACATTGCCAGCAGCCGCTCCTCGGCCGCGCCATCTCCCTGCCGCGCCCGATCGAGCAAGCTGGCGACCAGCGATTCGTTTCCGCTCGCGGAGGCTGACTGCATGATGCGCGCAAACGCAGGTAGGCGGCTCGGCTCGGCCGGCACCCCAGCGGCCCGGCCTTTCGTCTCATCATACCTCTCGGCCAGGATTTGCGGAATTTTTGCCCGCCAGCGCGTGATATTTGGTTGCCGGTTCCGCCTCGGTTCATAATTGGAATGCGGCGAAGGGTTCCCTCGCGGGCCAAGCTTGATCATGACGATGTTTCTCGTTTACGATCTCATGCAATGCTTCGTCTCGCGGCCCGACCGCATTTGGGGCGTAGCGGCCGCCGTCACCGTGATTTGGTGGCTGGCCCGACTGGCCAAAACCCGCTACCCACAGATTCGGGCCATGCCGCTGCTCGTGGCGGCCGTGTTGTGGCTGGCGTATGGCTTTGAGGAGCGCGATGCGCTGCGCGCTCGAGCGAATATCCGCATCGACCTGTTGGTGATCGACCCGGTCCTGCTGTTCGCCACCCTCATGGCCGCGATCCTGCTCATCGACAGCATCCTCCGCACCCTGCTATCGAAAGCCCCTCCGCCCAGCGACCGACCGCGGCCGTAGCAGCTTTGGCCGGCCGTCGAGCGGCCCCGTACTAACCCGACGCGCGAGCGAAGGCCGCAGGGCGCGGAACCCTCGCGGGTACTCGCCGCTCACCGGGTTACCTCGGGCAGAGAAGAAAGGCGGCGATTCTCGCGGCTGGTTCGATGCTGGTCGAGCGCCGGCCAGGGTTTGTTTAAAACGCACTCCGGCCGGACCGTCGGCAGGGGCCGTGTCGTCGGCCGCGGCCGGGGGCGGAAAGGAACCAATCGCCTCGCCGATTCCGGGGCAAATTATTTGGCAGCGCGAGACGCCAGTCGTTACAATCGCTTCACTCGCCCGGCCGCGCTGGCCGCACGCGTCCCACACCCCCAAAACAACATCGCGCCTGAGGTTTCTCATGTTGTCCCGCTCCGCCGCCGCATTGCTTTTGTCCGCATCCTTCGTGCTCGCCGGCTCGGCAGTGCTGCGAGCCGACGACGCCAAGCCGGCCCCCAAAGACGCCGAGCCCTCGGGCACCGACTATTCGCTGCAAGGCGAATACGCCGGCGACGTGGTGACTCCGGCGGGCGAATCGCCGATCGGCGTGCAAGTCGTCGCGCTGGGCAAGGACAAAGTGAAAATCGTCGGCTATCCCGGCGGCCTGCCCGGCGACGGTTGGGACCGCAGCCCGCGCAAGGGGGTCGAAGGAGACATCAAGGACGGCACCGTGGAAACCAAGAGCGACGAATACGGCTGCGTCGTCAAGAATGGCGTGCTGACGATCACCGTGGCGGGCCTGAAGATCGCCGACCTGAAGAAAATCGATCGCGAAAGCAAGACGCTCGGCGAAGCGGCTCCCGAGGGGGCCGTGGTGCTGTTCGACGGCTCCAGTGCCGACGCGTTCGAAAAAGGGCGCATGACCGAAGACGGCCTGCTCTTGCCCGGCTGCACCAGCAAGGAAAAATTCGGCTCGGGCAAGCTGCACGTCGAGTTCCGCGTCCCCTACATGCCCGAGGCGCGCGACCAGGCCCGCGGCAACAGCGGCATCTACCTGCAAGGGCGGTACGAAGTGCAAGTGCTCGATTCGTTCGGCCTCGACGAATCGGACACCGGCGGCGGCGCGATCTACTCGGTGAAGGCGCCGGATCAAAACATGTGCTATCCCCCCGGAGTGTGGCAGACCTACGACATCGACTTCACCGCGGCCGAGTATAAGGACGGCAAGAAGGTGAAGGACGCCATCATCACCGTCAAGCAAAACGGCGTGCCGGTGCAGCGCAAGACCCCGCTTCCCGCCACGACCCGCGGCTCGACCGTTGCACTGGGCGAAGAACCGGGCCCGCTCTATCTGCAGGACCACAACACCCCGGTCCGCTACCGCAACATCTGGTTCGTGAAGAAGGCTGCCGAAAAGCCGGTCGAAAAAGCGAACTAACGTATCATCGCGCCGAGCGTACGCACCGGCATCGCTCGACGCTGCCACTGTCCTGGAGGTGCCCAGATGTTGCGTCCTTCGATGCGTCGCGCGCCTGGCCTGACGGCCGCTGCACTGCTGCTGGCCCTGGCATTTTGCGTTTCGACGCCCGCCGGCCCGACGCCCGTGGCCTGGGCCGCCGAACCGGCGAAAGAGGCCGATCCGGCCAAAGCGGCCGCGGCCGATCCCGATTTCTCCGTGCAAGGGGAATACACCGGCGAGGTCTACGTTCCCTCGGGCGACGTAAGCTTGGGGGTGCAGGTCATTGCCTTGGGGGGCGGCAAATTCCGCGGCGTCAGCTTGCTCGGCGGATTGCCCGGCGCCGGCTGGGACCGCACTCCGCGAAAAGGGGCCGACGCCGAAACGCAAAACGGCGTGACCACCTTCAAATCGGAGGAATACACCAGCACGCTCAAAGGAAACGTGCTGACGACGATGATCGCCGGCATCAAGATCTGCGAATTGAAAAAGATCGACCGCGAAAGCCCGGCGACCGGCAAACCGGCGCCAGAAGGGGCGGTGGTGCTGTTCGACGGCTCGAATGCCGATGCTTTCGACGGCGGGCAAATGACCGGCGA
>DATJTR010000776.1:0-12317 GCA_035503215.1 Pirellulales bacterium | reverse complement strand
CGCTCGCTGGTTGGGCCGTTCCTGCTCGTACCGGTCAGACCGTGCCCGGCGAATGGTCAGCCGCGGCAACGTCGGTCGAATCGATCGCGAACTCGACGACCACGCTTTGCGGCCCGGGGGCCGGTTGGCCGAGTTTGATTTCCAGCCGCACGCCGAACGGCAATAGCGACGCGACGCGCACTTCGGCCGGCGGACCGGCGGCCACGGCCGCCTGGCAGTGAGGCGGGCGGACGAACGGCGGACAGATCGCCACGTGGGCCGAGGCGGTGCGCTGGCCGACGACAAAATCGGTCCGCAGGCTGCCCCGCAGCGATTCGGCGGCACCTGGTTCGCGGCGGCGGATCAATTGCTGTACCACTGCGGACGGTAACGATCGCAACGGCTCTGCATCATCGAGGCCTGTCTCGTCGGTAGCATCTTCGACATCGGGCACGGCAACTCGAGACGCAACGGGACCAAACCGAGCGGAACCAGCCGCGGCGGGATCAAGACCAGCCGGACCGCGCGGGCCGGCAGAGTGTCTCCCAGTCCGGGCCGATCGATGCGGCCAACGGACTTTGACGCGGGGTGAGCCGGCGAGGGCCACCAGCGCGGCATACGCCGCCACGGCCCACTGCGACGTGCCGGGCAACCACAGAGCGATGCAAACTACCACGGCGACCGCCCTAAATGGCCAGACGGCCGGCAGTTGCCATCGATCGATCGTCAGGTGGCGGCCCGCCAAGGCAATCGCCGACCAGCGGAGCCAGGCTGCCACGACCAGCCCGGCGAGTAGCCAGGCCGCTGGCGGCAAAGGCTCAACCAGGGCCCCGGCCAGGCGCCTGGTGACCAGCAGTAAACTGACGAGCAGCGGGATGGCGACCAGCAGGGCGTCCAGTGCGCGGCGGCAGGAAAGCCGAAAATCGAAGGGGATGGCGTCCATGGCGTCCCACTTTTGCGGTGCAGGGGTGCCGCCGGGATTACGGCCGGCGGCCCAGCTTAACCCCCGAGCCCAAAGCACGGCAAGCCGACCCGACGGCTTGTCGGATCGGCTTGCACGTGAATCCTCTAGTTCTCGAACACGCGGCGAAGCGCCGAGGCCTGTCAGGCCACGGCCGCCAGGCCGGCCGCCTCGGCCAATTCGCTGGCCTTGTCGGTGTGTTCCCAAGTGAACTCGGGCTCGCTGCGGCCGAAGTGGCCACCGGCCGCGGTCTTGCGATAAATCGGCCGACGCAGGTCGAGGTATTTGATGATCCCGCCCGGCGAGAGAGGGAAGGTCTCTTGCACGAGCTGGGTGATCCGGGCATCGTCGATGCGGCCGGTCCCTTCGGTGTCAACATACACGCTCACGGGATCGGCAACGCCGATGGCGTAGGCCAATTGCACTTCGCAGCGTTCGGCCAGACCGGCGGCCACGATGTTCTTGGCAACGTGGCGGGCCATGTAGGCGGCACTGCGGTCGACCTTGGTGGGATCCTTACCGGAGAAAGCACCGCCGCCATGGCGGCCCCAGCCGCCGTAGGTGTCGACGATGATCTTGCGTCCCGTCAATCCGCAATCGCCGTGCGGGCCGCCGACGACGAACCGGCCCGTGGGATTGATGTGGTACTTGATCTCTCCCGTCACCAGTTCTTCGGGAAGCGAGGGGGCGATGATTTCGTTGATGACGAAATTGCGGATTTCGCTGTTCGCGGCGTCCGGAGCATGCTGCGTGGAAACGACGACGGTGTCGACACGCAGGGCGCGGTTGCCATCGTATTCGACCGTCACCTGGCTCTTGCTATCGGGACGAAGCCAGCCGACAAGGTTCTGTTTGCGGGCCGCGGTCAAGCGGTTCAGAATGCGATGCGAGAGGGCGATGGGCAGCGGCATCAACTCGGGCGTGTCGTTGCAGGCATAGCCGAACATCAATCCCTGGTCGCCGGCACCAATTTCTTTGCCAGCAGTGCGGTTTTCGTCGACACCTTGGGCGATGTCGGGGCTTTGGCGGTCGATCGACACCAGCACCGCGCAGGTGTCGGCACAAATGCCCATGTGATCGTCGGTATAACCGACTTCGCGGATCACTTTGCGGGCGACGCTGGCGTAGTCGACCACGGCACGGGTGGTGATTTCGCCGGCCAGAACGGCGACGCCGGTGGTCACCAAGGTTTCGCAAGCCACGCGGCTGTAAGGATCTTGCGCCAGCAGTTCATCGAGGACGCCATCGGAGATTTGATCGGCCAGTTTGTCGGGATGCCCCATGCTGACCGATTCGCTTGTGAACAGAAATTTACCTGATGATGCCACGAGAGACTTCCTCCGATTCGGCTGCTAGGAATGTAGGGCAAGCTGGCGAGCAGGGCGCTTCGCCCAAACTACGGCGGGAAAAAACTAATGCCCTCTATAATAACTAAGTAAATCAACTTACGGAACTAGCGGCCGAGGGCGATTTTCACCGTCTCTGGGCGGGGCGAGCCCGCCAGGCTTAAGGCCCGAAATCGTTGCAAATCTCGGCCATTCCCGACATAATTCCTAACACCCACCTGCACCAATAGCCCTCCCACGGTCCCGCCTCGGAATTGCGCCCGCGGGCGATGAGTAGCAACATGCGGGAAATCCTGACGACGCTTTTGTGCCTCGCCGCATTAGCCAGTACCGCCCTGGCTGACGAGCCAAAGCGGGTCGATTTCTCGCGCGACGTGCGGCCGATCCTGGCCCGACACTGCTTTAAATGTCATGGCCCTGACGACGCTGGACGCCAGGCCCAGTTGCGGCTGGATGCCCGGGACGCCGCGCTTCGGCCCGCCGAATCGGGGGCCGTGGCGATCGTGCCGGGCAAGCCGGCCGACAGCGAACTGATGCGGCGCGTTTCGACCGACGACGCCGACGAGGTGATGCCGCCACCGGCCACCAAGAATCCCCTCACGGCGGCCGAGCGTGAAATTCTGCGCCAATGGATTGCCGACGGTGCGGAGTACAAGCCGCACTGGGCGTTTGTGGCACCGCGGCAGGCCGAGCTGCCGGCGGTCGTACGTAAGGATTGGCCGCGGACGGCGATCGATCGCTTCGTGCTGGCTCGCCTGGAGCAAGAGGGGTTAGCGCCAGCACCGCGGGCTGACAAATACACGCTGGCACGGCGGGTTTTTCTCGACCTGGTTGGATTGCCCCCCACGCCGGCGGAAGTCGACGCCTTCGTCAACGATGCGGCGCCCGACGCGTATGAAAAACTGGTCGACCGGCTCTTGGCGTCGCCGCACTACGGCGAACGCTGGGCGCGGCGCTGGCTCGACTTGGCGCGCTACGCCGACACGAACGGTTACGAGAAAGACCGGGCGCGGTCGATCTGGCCGTATCGCGATTGGGTGATCGGGGCACTGAATGCCGACATGCCGTTCGATCGCTTCACGATCGAGCAACTTGCCGGCGATATGCTGCCCGACGCGACGCTCGAGCAGCGGATTGCGACCGGTTTTCATCGCAACACGATGCTCAACGAAGAGGGGGGGATCGACCCCTTGGAATTTCGCTTCTATGCGATCGTCGATCGCGTCAGCACGACCGCCACGACCTGGCTAGGGCTGACGATGGGATGTGCGCAGTGTCACACGCACAAATACGATCCGATTCCGCACGCCGAGTATTACCGCTTCATGGCGCTGCTCGACAACGCCGACGAACCGACGATCGACGTTCCGCAGGCCGACGTGACGGCACGCCGCGGCGAGATGGCAGCGCAGATCGCGGCGCTCGAAGCCCGCCTGCCCGAGCGATTCAAAGTCGAAGATCGGCGATACCAGATGCCCCGTCCGCAAAGCGTGGTGTCGAGCGGCGGGGCAGCGGTCGAGCAACTCGAAGACGGCTCATCACGGTTCGCGGGCCCGGCGCCGGAAGCCGACACCTACACGCTGGTGATCGACACGAATCTGACCGACGTCACGGCGCTGCGGCTGGAAGCAATGGCCGATCCGACGCTGCCCAGTGGCGGACCAGGGCGGACGCCGCACGGCAACTTCGTGCTCGGCGAGTTCGAGGCAAGCATCGCGCCCTTGGATGGCAGTGGTGAGGAGAAGCGACTGAAATTCGTAGCGGCCGAGGCCGATTTTTCGCAAGAAGGTTACCCCGTGGCCGCCGCGCTCGACGACAATCCGGCGACCGGCTGGGCGGTGCAAGGCCCAGGCACGTGGAACGTGACTCGCACGGCAACATTCACGCTCTCCGAGCCGGCGGGCATTGCGGCAGGGGGGCGGTGGACGATCCGGCTGCGGCAGCAGTTCGGTTCGGGACACACACTGGGCCGCGTGCGGGTGGCGCTGGTGCAGCCAGTGCGCGACGCCGAGACGCGGCGACCCGACGCCTTGGCTCAGGGATTTGCGCATTGGCTGCACGATGCTCGCGAACAGGCGGCCGAGTGGACGGTGCTGCGTCCCGCGTCGGCCGTGGCAAATCTGCCGCTGCTCACCGTCCTCGACGACGACTCGGTGATCGCCAGCGGCGACCAAAGCAAGCGGCAGGTTTACGACCTGTCGTTCCAGGGAGATCTTGCCGGCGTGACGGCCGTGCGTTTGGAAGTATTGCCCGACGATCGCTTGCCGCGACGCGGGCCCGGACGCGTGTCGTATGAAGGTCCGTTTGGCGACTTTTTCTTGAGCGAGTTTACCGCGACGGTCGCTGGGCAGCCGGCCAAATTTGCGTCGGCCACGCAGTCGTTCGCCGGCGGCGCGGGAACCGCGGCCAAAGCGATCGATGGCGATCCGCAGTCGGGTTGGTCGATCGATGGCGGACAAGGCAAACCCCACACGGCCGTGTTCCGCTTCGCCGAGCCACTGGGCAAGGCAAGCGACTTGGCAATACAAATTCTGTGCGAGCGGTACTACGCGGCCGGCTTGGGACGTTTTCGAGTTTCGGTCACACGCGATCCGCGCGAGCTGGTGGCGCACGGCTGGACGCGCGAACTGGAAACGCTGTTACTGCGGCCCGAGGAGCAGTACACCGCGGCCGAGCGGCAGCAACTGATGGGGTACTACCTGTCCGTGGCTCCGGAGCTGGCCGACGCGCGGGCGGAAATCGAAAAGCTGCGTGGTGCGATGCCGGCCCAACCGACGACGCTGGCGTTTGTCGAGCGGCCGGCGAACTATCCGCGGCCAACGTTCATCCATCGCCGTGGCGAATTCCTGCAGCCGACCGATCGCGTCGAACCTGATGTGTTGTCGGTTCTGCCGCCGCTGCCGGCCGATGCGGCACACAATCGCCTGACGCTGGCCCGCTGGCTGGTGGACGGGCGCAATCCGCTGGTGGGCCGGGTGACGGTGAACCGGTTGTGGCAGGCGCTGTTCGGCCGCGGGCTGGTGCGCACGAGCGAAGATTTCGGCTATCAAGGCGAATTGCCGTCGCACCCCGAGTTGCTCGATTGGTTGGCGGTCGAAGTGGTGAATCAGCACTGGTCGCTCAAGCAAATGCTGCGGATGATCGTCACCAGCGCCACCTACCAGCAGGCGTCGGCCATGACGCCCGAACTGGTGGAGCGGGATCCGCAAAACGTGCTGTTGGCGCGGGGGCCGCGGTTTCGGCTCGAAGCCGAGCTGGTCCGCGACATGGCCCTCCGGACCAGCGGCCTGTTGTCCGAGAAGATCGGCGGGCCAAGCGTCTTTCCGCCCCAGCCCCCCGGGGTCAGTTCGGAAGGAACCTATGGCCCATTGGCCTGGACCGCGAGCACCGGCGAAGACCGGTATCGGCGGGGGTTGTACACGTTTGCCAAGCGGACAGCGCCCTACGCGATGACGGCGGCGTTCGACGGCCCGAGCGGCGAGGCCTGCCTCGCCCGGCGCGAAACTTCGAACACGCCTCTCCAAGCGCTGACGCTTTTGAACGACGCCGTGCTGATCGAGGCAGCCCAGGCGCTGGGTCGCTCGATTGCCGACGGCCAGGGAAGCGATCGGGAGCGGGCGATCCTGCTGTTCCGCCGCGTTGTCGCCCGGCCGCCCAGCGAGCGGGAAACCGAATTGATGCTGAAATTCCTCGATTTGCAGCGGGCTCGGTTAGCCGATGGCAAGCTGAAGGGAGCCGAGATCGCCGGAGGCGGCGAGGGGGACGTGGCGGCCCGGGCGGCCTGGACGCTGGTGGCCCGTGGCGTGCTGAATTTGGACGAAGCCGTGACCAAGGAATAACGAGCCACGCGACGAGGGGACGGCCATGAATCGCGAATCACTGTTGGCACTGACGCGGCGTCATTTCTTCGGCCAATGCGGCGTGGGAGTCGGCAAGATCGCGCTGGCATCGCTGCTGGCCGAATCGCTGGCGCGCGGCGCTCGGCCCGCGACGGCGGCCGAACGACCGGCGGCAACCAATCCGCTGGCCGTGAAACCGCCTCACTTCGCCCCCAAGGCGAAACGAGTGATCCATCTGTTCATGGCTGGCGCGCCGAGTCAGCTCGATCTGTTCGATTACAAACCGAAACTGACCGAATACGAAGGGCGGCCGATTCCGCCCGAGGTGATTGGCGGACAGCGGTACGCCTTCATTCGACCGGACGCGGCGGCGATGGGGCCGCAGTTCAAATTCGGCCGGCACGGGGCGAGCGGCGCGGAGCTGTCCGAGATGCTGCCCCACCTGGCCCGCGTGGTTGACGACGTCTGCCTGGTGAAATCGGTGCATACCGATCAGTTCAACCACGCGCCGGCGCAGATCTTTTTCAATACCGGCCTTTCGCAACCCGGGCGCCCGAGCATCGGCTCATGGGTCACCTATGGTCTGGGGGCCGAGACCAGCGATCTGCCGGCGTTCGTCGTCATGTCGACCGGCAGCGGCATTAGTGGCGGGGCGGCAAACTGGTCGAGCGGTTTTCTGCCGACCGTTTATTCCGGCGTGCGGCTGCGGAACCAGGGAGACCCGATTCTCGACATGAGCAGTCCGGCCGGCATCGACGCGACGGTGCAGCGGCAGTCGCTCGATTTGATCGGCGCGCTGAATCACGAGCATCTCGCCGCGGTGCGCGATCCGGAGATTCTCACCCGCGTGGCCGCCTACGAAATGGCCTATCGCCTGCAAACCTCGGCCCCCGAGTTGTTGGATTTGAAACAGGAATCGCCGGCGACCCTGGAGCTGTATGGGGTCGAGCCGGAAAAGCCCTCGTTCGCCAGGGCGTGTCTCTTGGCGCGGCGGATGATCGAGCGAGGCGTTCGCTTCATCAACATCTATCACGAAGGGTGGGATGCCCATTCCGACGTGGTCGGCAACCTGAAGGGAAATTGCGGCGCGACCGACAAGGCATCGGCCGCCTTGGTCACCGACCTCAAGCAGCGCGGGTTGCTCGACGACACGCTGGTGGTGTGGGGGGGCGAGTTCGGCCGCACCCCGATGGTCGAAACCAATGCGGCACTGAACCGCAGCCGCGGCCGCGACCACCATCCGCAGGCGTTCACCATGTGGTTGGCCGGCGGCGGCATCAAGCCAGGCATGACCTACGGCGCGACCGACGAACTGGGCTTCAACATCGCGGACAAGCCGGTCCATATTCACGACATCCAGGCCACGATCTTGCACCTGCTGGGGCTGGATCACGAGCGGCTAACTTATACCTATCAGGGGCGCCAATTCCGACTGACCGACGTGCACGGCAATATCGTGCGAGATATACTTGCTTGATGCCGCCACCAGAGCGGCGCGAGACGTAATTCGCAAGCGAGAGGGCGTGCCGTGGAAAACTTTTCGTTGCGCCGGGGCCGGGCCGCGATCTTGGGCTGTCTGTTGGCCGCGGCCTTGGCCTCTGCTCCGGGCATCGCCCAGGCGACCGACCTCACGGGCTGCTGGAGCGGCTACTGGCAAAGCTGCTCGACCGGGCACGAAGGCCCCCTCTGCGCGGTCTTCTCCAAGTGTGGCGACAATCGCTACCAGGTCGCCTTCTCCGGACGGTTCTTCAAGATCTTTCCCTTCCACTACACCGTCACGCTGAACGTGAAGAGCGACGACGGCAAGACGGTCGTCTTGGCGGGGAGCAACTACTTGGGCCGGCTGTTCGGCACCTTCACCTATCAGGCCAATGCCACCGGCAGCAGTTTCAGCTCGAACTACTGGTCGAACCGCGACAGCGGCAAGTTCGTGCTCAGCCGTTCGTAGCGACAGTCGAACCTGCGAACCAACGCCGATCCAGTTGAATCGGTTTCTCGCAGCACGCCGACAAAGGCATCCCCCGTACGGTCTCAAAGCGGACTCGATGAGATTCCGCAACCCCGCCAGCTGGCTACTGGGTGGCGGCCGATCGTCGGGGGAGGAACGATGTCCGCCCGAGCGGCGTGAACTGCGGCAACCAACCGTTAGAATGGCTCCGACGTAATGGTACACGCTGCGAGCCTAGCGGGTTGAAGACCGACGTCGGAGCCGAAATGAAACAGCACGGGATTCTTGGGCAGTGCCTGCTGTTCGCCTTCGGCAATTGGTTGGGATGGACGATCTCGGCACTCGTGCTCAGCCGGTATACTGACGTTCTCTCGTCGTCAGGCGAGCCCATGCCGATTGGGACGATGGCGCGGTCGTTCGCGCTAATGAGCGTCCCGATTTCTGCATGCTTCGCGATCTGGATTGTGTTTCGGTCGTTGCTGAGCCGCAGGAAATACTCGCTGCCATCCGCGCATCCCGTGCTGCTCGGGTTGGCCTGTCCCGCGGCAGGGTTGAGTTTGGCCGCGCTGTTGGGACGGGTTCTCCAGGTGCGGCCCGACCTCGCGCACGCTGGCGGCCTTTTGGCGGCCTGCCTGGTTCTACCGCTCGTCGCGGCCGAGGTCGCCTGGCGGTCCGGTCGACGCGCCGCCCAGCCGATGCCACTTGGCGGTGGCCGGTCGTCGCTTGGTGTCGATCGGGAACCAGATACGAACGAAGGCTCTCGATAGCGACAAGTCTCACGATTTATCCCCCATGGTCCTGCCGGCGCGCCCACCGAGAGTCCTCTGCTCCTCCAGAACAGCGAACGCCGCCTGCCGCGCGAAATACGGTGCTCTGGCGAAGTGGCGCAAGCTCACGGCGACTGTCTCGTTGAAGACCGAGGCGGGTATTTTTGGAGTTTGCGATCTGCCCTGGTAGAACGAGGGCTGCGGCAGGCGGACCGCGCGAAACTTCGATGGCCTTTAGCGCTTTTGTGCGCCGAGGGCGAACCTTAGCCCAGCGACCGGTTCGAAGCGTTTTGCTGCGGACCAGGCCGTTGATTCAGGGGAGGAACCATGAATACGACAGGTTTTGCCACCGTAAATCCAGCTACCGGTGAGGAGATCGAAAGGTTCACGTTTTTTGACGCGGCCCAAACCGAGAACGTACTCGTCCGAGCGGACCGCAGCTTCCGGTCCTTTCGCAAGCTTTCCACTTACCAACGAGCCCAGCTCTTTTCAAACCTGGCGGTTGCCTTGAGAAAGAACTCGGCACAACTTTCCAAGGTCATCACGACCGAAATGGGAAAGGTTTTTGCCGAGGCCCAGGCCGAGGTGGAGAAATGCGCGCGGGAAGCAGATTGGTATGCCGAGCATGGGCCCCGGATCATGGCGGACGAACCAGCTCCTACCGGAGCGATCAACGCCTATGTCTCTTATCTGCCGCTGGGAGCCATTCTGGCGATCATGCCTTGGAATTTTCCGATTTGGCAGCTCACGCGCATGGCCATTCCCACGATCCTGGCCGGCAACGTCGTGCTGGTGAAACACTCGCCGAACACTCAAAGGAGTTCACTGGAGTTCGAGCGGATCATGCTCGAAGCCGGTTTTCCGGAAGGTGTTTTTCAGAATTTGATCCTCAAACGGGACGACGTCGTCAATGTGATCAACGACCCGCGCGTTCAGGGCGCGTCGGTGACGGGAAGCGTGCGGGCGGGCTCCGCCGTGGCCTCCGAGGCAGGGCGAGTCATCAAGAAGACCGTGATGGAATTGGGCGGATCCGACGCCTTCATCGTCCTGGAAGATGCCGATATTCCCAAGGCGGTTGAGGCTGGCGTCAGAGGTCGCTTTCATAACGCTGGACAGGTGTGCCTGGCTGCCAAACGTTTCATCCTCTTGGAAAAGATCGCCGATCAATTCGAGCGTTTGTTCCTGGAGAAGGCGAAGACGCTGCGTGTCGGCGATCCGTTCGAAGCCGGAACGCAGATCGGCCCTATGGCTCGTGCCGACCTGCGCGACGAACTGCATCGACAAGTCGAAGGCAGCGTCGCCAAAGGAGCACGCGTGCTGTGTGGCGGGAAACCCGTGGAAGGCAAGGGGGCGTTTTATCCGCCGACGGTGCTGAGCGGGGTGACCAAGGGCATGCCGGCTTTCGACGACGAGACCTTTGGCCCCGTTGCGGCGATGACTCGTGTACCGGACATCGATGCCGCAGTGAATGCGGCGAACGCCAGTCAATTCGGGCTGAGCGGTAATATTTGGACTAAGGATGTTGATCGGGCCCGCAAGATCGCACGTGAGTGGGATACCGGGGGTGTTTTCATCAACGGCATTACCGCGTCCGACCCTCGGGTGCCGGTCGGCGGCGTCAAGAACAGCGGATACGGTCGAGAACTTTCCCATTTCGGCGCCCACGCGTTCGTGAACGCGCAAACCGTCTGGATCGAGAATCAATCGTAGGCCAGAAATGGGGGCGGCCGGCATCGAACCTGCAATTGGCTTTACCGGCGGCTGCGGCGTAGAGGCGGACGCCGCTGGGCCGGGGGCCTTACGTGATGTCGGACATTTGCTTTGCCTGACGACGCGGCTGGCCCAAGTTGCGCCGTCCATTGCGGAAGATGCAGCCGGGGCATTCCGTCCGAAAGTGGCCGGAGGCGCCGCAGCGCGCCCGGCTGTTAGTAACCATGAACCGGTCAACTAGCGTCGGCCGTAGCTTCCACGCCGTCCGCAGCCTTGGCCGCCGCGTTCTTCGCGCGGCTTGGCTTCGTTAACGGTCAAGCGCCTGTCGCCCATCTCTTTTTCATTCAACTCCGCGATCGCCGTGCGCGCTGCGTTGGCATCTTCCATCTCGACGAAACCGAAGCCCTTGCTTCCGCCTCTGTCGCGATCCTGAATGACTTGCGCACTGCGGACGGTGCCGTAGGAAGCAAAAAGCTCCTCCAGCGTTGCATTGTTGACGTCGTAGCTCAAATTGCCGACGTACAGCTTCATTCCCACGATACGTACCCCATCACAAAAACATTCGACCAATAAGTCGTCCCGGGTCGGAGCGGAAGTGGCCAAAAAATGGCGGCCTGCCAAGCTGGAAGGCGAGAGAGGGGCGGTTTCTGAGAGAAATGCTCGAAACGTCGTCGCACCGACTGACTGAAATCTTGAAAGCCGACCTCGCCCAAAGCAATTATTCTGGAACACGTGGTTCTTTGAGCCGAAGAAACGCGTACAATGGCAGTTCTAGCTTGGAACGTCGGAGCGGTCTCGCGCACCGCCGACGCGTGACTGAGACCGGTTCCCTTTCGCCGAGGAGAGAACAATCATGAATGATGCCAAGACCGAAGAGCGCAAGTCGCTGACGGCGCAGTTGGAAACGGCGCGCGTGAAGCTCCGTGCGACGGGCGCCACTGTACTTTCACCGACCCCCGAATGGACCGCCCTGCAAAAAGAGATTGTCACTCTCAAGCGGAAGCTGAAATAGGTTCGCCGCGGAGAGCCGTCGCGCAAGCTTAAGAGAGCCCGCAGTAAGACTAGGCCACACGGCAGCGCCGGCAGTCGCTGCCCCTTGCCCCGGTTGCAACCAATCTCGACGATTCACGGCCGCCAGGGCGACCGCTGGGCTCTCCAGCAAGGCCTGAACAGGCGCAGGACCGCGCGGCATCGTCAGCCGAGCGCCAATCGCGCCCAGCCGTCGTAGATGCCGCGGCCGATTTGGGTCAGCCCAGGCAGATTAGCCGCGGTGTCGGCCAGAATCTTTTCGCCGGTGGTGCCCACTTGCCGCACCTCGTCGGCAAAGACGTCGGTCATCGTGCGGACTTGCGGCGCGGTCACTTCCATGTGAAAGAGAATGCCGTAGGCATTCTTGCCGTAGCGATAGGCCTGGCAGGCGGTGAGTCCCGATCGGGCCAGCGTGACGGCCGACGGGGGCAGATCGAAAATGTCGCCGTGCCAGTGAAAGCCGGCGAAACGCTGCGGGGCAGACGCCCAGGTCGGATCGTCGGTCGCTGCCGGCGTGAGCGAGATGTCGTACCAGCCGATCTCCTTCTGCTTGCCGGGATAGACCTTTGCCCCCAGCACGTGGGCCAGCAGTTGGCTGCCCAGGCAGACGCCGAGAACCGGCCGCTGGGCCTTGAGGGCGGACTCGACCAACCGCATCTCGTGCTTGAGATGCGCGAGCTGGTCGTGTTCGTAGACGCTCATCGGTCCGCCCATCACGACCAGCGCGGCGGCCGAGCC
>DATJTR010000775.1:0-2252 GCA_035503215.1 Pirellulales bacterium | reverse complement strand
ATTCTCCGTGCGGCACCGCCGGCTGCTGATCGCGCCCGACTTGCCCCCCACTCGCGGTAGAAAACTGCCGACAGACCGGGACTCTGCCACGCCGACCACACACGCCGATCCAATCGCCGCCTCGCACCGGAAACTCTTCTTCCAGTATGAGTTTCCACTATTCTTAAAGATAACAAGATCAAAATAGGCTGGCTAGCAGCGACATTGTTAAAATCGGATGAGTGTTGGGTTCCCATTAACCCGCCCTGCCGTCGCGGCGACCGCCCGCACCACTGCCTTTTGCCCGAAAACGCCTTCTCGGACCTGCCATGCCCGACGTTCTCGTCTATACCCGCCAAGGCTGCCATTTGTGCGAACAGGCCGAGCAGTTGCTCAGGCGGCACGGGCTAACCCCCCGGCTGGTCGACGTCGACGCCGACCCGGCCCTGCGCGAGCGATATAACGAATGCGTCCCGGTCGTGGTCATCGACGGCCGTGAGCGCTTCCGCGGCCGCATCGACGAGCGCCTGCTGCGCCGGCTCCTCGTCGGAGGCGGGGGCGGATGACCGACTGCCTCATTGTCGGCGGCGGTGTGATCGGCTTGTCCTTGGCGTATGAGCTCGCCGAACAGGGGGCTCGTGTCCGCTGCATCGACGCCGGCTCCCCCGGTGCCGAAGCTTCGTGGGCCGGGGCTGGCATCGTTCCCCCGGTCGGGCCGCACGCCTCCAGTCCCCTCGATCGGCTGCTCGCGTTGAGCAACCGGTTGCACGCCCAGTGGCACGAGCAACTGCGTGAAGAAACGGGCATCGACAACGGATTCCGCCGCACCGGCGGCATCTATCTGGCCCGCGACCCGGCCACGGCCGCGGAGCTCGAGCGGCAGATCGCCGGCTGGCAGCGTGACGGGGTCACGGTCGAGCGGCTCAACAGCCCGGCCGCCATCGGCGCCGTCGAACCGGTGCTGACGCCCCGCGATCCGTTGGCCCGCTGCTGTTTTCTTCCCGACGAAGCGCAACTCCGCAATCCGCGTCACTTGCACGCCCTGCTGGCCGCGCTGGCCCGACGGGGAGTTGAAGTGTCGCCCGATTTGCCTGCCGAGGATTTCGTCGTATCGGGCACTCGCGTCACGGCCGTCCGCACACCCGCCGGCGAGATAACCGCCGGCTCGTTCTGCATCGCCGGCGGCCCATGGAGCATGGCGTTGGCGGCCCGTCTCGGTCCGCCGCCGGCCATCGTGCCGATTCGCGGCCAGATCGCGCTCTTGGCCGAAGGGGCGCCCACGCTCGGGCGGATCGTCAACGAGCGACTTTGCTATCTCGTTCCCCGCGGCGACGGACACGTGCTGGTCGGCTCGACCGAAGAAGACGTCGGCTTCGACCGCGGCACCACTTCCGAGGCGATCCAAAAGCTGCTCGATTTCGCCTACTCGCTCGTTCCTACGCTGGCCGCAGCCCGCATCGAGCGCACCTGGGCCGGCCTGCGTCCGGTGTCCCCCGATGGCCGCCCCTATCTCGGCCGCATCGCCGGCTACGACAACGCCTATCTGGCCGCCGGCCATGGCCGGGCCGGCCTGATCCTGTCCCCCATCACGGCCGTGGCGATGAGCCGCCTGATTTTGGGCCAGCCGCCCGTGGTCGACCTCGACCCCTTCCGCGTCGACCGCAGTTTGCCGCCGCGCTAATGCGCACCCCCCATCATTTCTCGGCCTCAGCCTTTGCACGCTCGATCTGCATTTCGAGCAGGTAGGCCTTGGAGCGTAATATGCCAATCTCCGTAGCGCGCGCTGATATCTTCAATGCCTCAGCGAGCTTCTGCCACTCGAGCGCTTCCTCGATCGCTTCGTCACACGCCTTGATCCGCTCCTCCCGCGTCTCGGCATACTCGCGGCGCGCGGCGAAATACTCAGCCTGGGCCGCGTGTGCTTCGCCATATTCGATACGCGCATTTTGATAGAGATTCCTCACCACATCGTGCACCTTTCCCAAGAGCGCCAATCGCTTCTGTTGCAACTCCTTGATGTCGGGCTTGGCGTTCTTCGCGTCCTCGGGCCGAACCGAAGCGCAAAACAGCAGCAGCAAGCCCAAGCTCATCGCCGCCACACAAACCGCGGATTTAGAAGTCAGGCGCATCGTTCGTCTCCAAAAACGTGGGGTGATATCTCGCCAGGACTCGGCGGTCATTTTTCCAGCCGGAACGTTTCGGTCACGGTTCGCCCAGGTCGTAGCGTGAGCTCCCGGCCGGTCTTCTCGTCGATCTCTCTTGCCCGATAGTCG
>DATJTR010000774.1:0-13450 GCA_035503215.1 Pirellulales bacterium | reverse complement strand
AGCTCGGCGGATTGGGAACGCCATCGGTCGGCAACGGTGTGCCAGCCTGGGGCGGAATCCAATCGGGGGGCAAAATCGTGCCTGGCGGGGGCATTGCTCCGGGAGCGATGGGAGTCGGCGGTGGCGGCACCACGATCGGCCCGAACCGCGACGCCAGATCGACCAAGATCTTTTGCTCCAGGGCCACGTCGCGGCCGAGCAGAATCCAGCCCAAGGTCGGCTGAGTACCGGTGACCGGATCGATGTAGCGCCGCAGCGAGCTGTCGTTTCGCAAATTGGGGGCGCGGCTGGCCGAGCCGGCCTCGGGACGCAGCACGTCTTCCAGCTCCTTGGTCACCACGACATCGATCAAAAAGCCGCCTTCGCTGGGAATCACGCGAACCAGGGCCGTGCGGCGAATCGATTGCAGCGTGCCTTCGAGCCGTTCGTAAAAATTCGCCGCGTCGGGCGTCCAGGGCTCGAGAATCGTCGAGCCGCTGCGCGGATAGGTGCGGATCTGTCCTTCGACCAGCACGTCTCCTTCCAGACGGACGGGAATCTCTTCGTCGATCTTGAAATAGTCATCCAGCACGTCGACCGTGGTCTCGAAGACCAGGTCGGGGTTTTGATTCGGGATCATCACCGGGTTGTTGGCGACGATCGGCAACGGGGCAAAATTGGTCTCCGGCTGGATCGCCCCTGGCGGAATCCAGGTGAGGCAGCCCGCCGCGCAAAGCACGGCCGCGGCCGTGGCCAGGTGGATCGCCGGCCGCAGCACGCGGGCCCAGGCGGCTGCGGTCAGCGCAAGCGCGCACGATCGGCCCCAGGGCCCCGAACCACGCGGTTCTCGGTGCTCGACGACGAGCGGCATCGTGGAATCCTGACGACAGTCTTGCCGGGCGCTCGAAAGAAATGCTCGCCCGGCCCATTAACGGCCGCCAGTCTGGGCAGCCAGTAACAGTGCTCGACAAGAAAGGACTGCGGAGTGTGACGAAATCGGCCGCTTGCCACAAGATCGAATCGGCGGCATTCCCAATTCCCGCCGTCGGCCCAAATTCCGCTTCTGATGCGTTCGAGGCTTGCGGTTCACGCCCATTCTGGGCGTGCCACCCTGGACTTGGCGTCTGCGAGAGGTACGGCAAACAGCTAGCTGGCAATGAGCAGCGTCGCGAAAGGTGCTGGCGCGCGGCGACACCGCGGAAAACCTTCGAAGAGAGTGCGTCTCTCGACCGGAGCGGCGCGAGGCGTTTAGTGCGACCAGTTCGGCGCGGCCCAAGCGTCGGCGTCCATTCCCAGCCGGACCTTCAGCTCTTCGAACTGCTGAAAATAGGCGTCGCTGGAAGAGTGGACGTGCTCGGCCTCGGTGATGAACTTCATCTTGTCGTCACACGGGACGTAGCGATCGGCGAAGGCGGCTTCGTAGGGGGCCAGGTTGTTGCCGTAGACGATCAGCAGCTTGTGCTCGTCGAATTGCACTTCTTGCGGGATGCTGGGGTTCAAGACCGCAATCCCCACGCAACCGTCGTTCACCAATAAGTCTTCGTAATCGTAGAGAATGCTTTTGAGCACCGGCATATCGATGTGCTCGCGATATAGATCGGCGTGGCCGCGGGCCTGGCGGTGATGGCTGGTTTCCAGCACCACGTCAACCTCCGAGCCGAGCGGATCCAACAGATCCATGAAGACTTCGAACAGCTCTTCGCTGGATGCGGCGGCCATGAGCACCGGAACTTGAGTCTTGCTCTCTTCGTCGTGATAGACGTCGTGCCGATAGCCCTGCCGCGGCACGATTTGCAGATCGTACGACGGCCGGATGGCACTGGAGAGCAGAAAGTTTCCGTAACGAGCCACGCCCAGATGGGCTTCGAGTTGCTCCTCGGTGAGGTGCTCGAAACTGCTGGTCGTTTGCGGCGGAGCGCCGTCGCGAAACACGTTGCGGAAGAACTTTTTCAAGAAGCCCATCGGCGACCTCAAACTGCGTAATCAACTCAAGGATGTCGGCTGTCGCAAAACAGCTTTTCTTCTCACCAACCCTAGGTTATGGCGCTGGCCCTGGGGGAAGGGGCCGTCGCAAATCGGGTGACCAGGGGGGGACGGAGGTGCTAGAAGCGTTACAACCGGACCCCCGCCACGGGAACCAAGCGAAAAACGGGACGGGAAGAAAGACTGCTGCCCAAGCGACGGAAATGCCCCAAGGAACTCTAGCACTCGACCGCTGAGCGTGAAGGGGACGGCCGGCGAACTCGTCGAAAAGTTGCCCCGGCGGATGTGAAGCTGTGCCGCCCGCGGAAATTTTGCCTGGCCCAAATCGCCCACCGACCGGCGCTCGCCGTGCAGGACATCTGGAACCGGCGGTTGCCATCAGGGGCGCTAGCGCGACGTGTTAGTTGCAGTGCATGAGTGAGCATGCTGGCTGCATTGCCGGCGGCGCCGTTACAATCAACCGTGCAGTCACTGATCGAACTTTGATGGGCGAGGGCCAGGCGGAATGATGAGCGGCGGGCGAACGAGCGAATCGGCGGCCAAGGTGGACGCTCTTCTGACCCGGGCGATCGGCGCGCATCAAGCCGGCCGGCTGGCCGACGCGGCGGCGCTCTATCGGCAGGTTCTCGCCCAGCGTCCCGGCGACATCGATGCCTGGAACAATCTTGGCAGCGCTTATTACGGGCAGGGGCAGGTCGGCGAAGCGGTGTCGCACTACGAGCAAGCGGTCGCGCTCAACCCCGGGTTCGTTCACGCCCAGCACAATCTGGGCATTGCCCTGTTGGCGCAGGGAAAATTTGCCGAGGCGGCCGAGCGATTCGAGCGCACGATCGTACTGGCGCCGAATCATGCCGAGGCCCATCGCAGCCTGGCCAGCACTCTGATCAAGCTGGGCAGGACCAAGGAAGCCGCTGCCCGGCTGGATCAGGCGATCGCTCTCGCGCCGGATTTCGCCGCTGCCTATAACGACCTGGGCAACCTCTTGTATGCCCAGGGCCGCTACGACGAGGCGGCCGGGAAGTACGAACATGCCTTGGCGCTGGGACCGAACCTGGTGGAGGCTCACATCAACCTGGGCAACGTGTACTGGAAACAGAAGAAGCTTTCCGAGGCGGCGGCCCGCTACCAGCACGCCATCGCACTGAATCCCAAGTCGGCCGAGGCATATCACAACCTGGGGAAATTGCTGGCGGTCCAAGACCGGCACACCGAAGCAGTTGCCTATTTTCAGCAGGCGCTCGCGCTGCGGCCGAATTATGTCGATGCCTTGGTCGATCTGGCGAATTCGCTGCGAACGCTCGGCCGTTTCGACGAGGCCGTGGCCTGCCTGGAGCAGGTGCTCGCGCTGAAACCCGACGACCCGATGGCCTGGTACAACCTGGGCCTGGCTTTCCGGAAGCAGGGGCGGCCCGACGAAGCGATCGCCCGCTACCAGAAAGCTTTGGCGCTGCGACCCGACTATCCCGAAGCGCTGAACAATCTGGGCAATGTCTATTGGGACCAGGGCAAGCTCGACGAAGCCGCCGCGTGCTACAAGCAGTCGCTCGCCCTGCGCGCCGATCAGCCCGAGGCGCACAACAACATGGGCAACATTTTCCTGCGGGCGGCCAAGTTCGACGAGGCGGCGGCCTGGTATCGCCAGGCCGTGGCCCTGCGCCCCGATTATGCCCAAGCGGAATTTGGCATGGCGGCTTGCGCCCTGACCCGCGGCGACTTTCTTGCCGGCTGGGCCCCGTATGAAGCCCGCCTGCGCGTGCCGGGAGTTCCGCCGCTTCCCGATCTACCGCGTTGGCAGGGGGAACCGCTGGCCGGACGCAGGTTGCTGCTGACGACCGAGCAAGGTTTGGGAGACACGCTGCAGTTTCTGCGCTACGCCCCGCTCTTCAAGCAGCAAGGGGCGCACGTCATTCTGTGCGCACCGGCAGCACTCGGTCGGTTGCTAGCCGGGTACCAGGGCATCGACGAGCTCGTTCTGCTCGGTTCAGGGGCACAGGTGTTTTGCGACTTCTATTTGCCGCTGCTGAGCGCTCCGGGAATGCTGGGGACGACGGTCGAAACGATTCCGAGCGGAGTGCCCTATCTGGCGGCCGAGCCGGCCTTGGTCGGAAAATGGCGCGAGCGGCTGGCCGCGATCGATGGCTATCGGATCGGTATTGCCTGGCAAGGCTGCCGCGAATTCACGACCGACCGCTGGCGTTCGATGCCACTGGCGAGCTTTGCCCCGCTGGCCCGAGTGCCGGGAGTGCGGCTCGTCAGCCTGCAAAAGGGGTTTGGCCGCGAGCAGGTGGCGGCAGTCGATTTTCCGGTGATCGATTTTACGGCCGAGATGGATGAGGCGGCCGGGCCGTTCATGGACACGGCGGCGGTGATGAAGAATGTCGATTTGGTGATCACGTCCGACACGGCGGTGCCGCATTTGGCCGGAGCGATGGGAGTACCGGTTTGGATGGCGATTCAGTCGGTGCCCGACTGGCGCTGGCTCTTGGACCGCGAAGACAGCCCCTGGTATCCGACGATGCGGCTATTTCGCCAGCGAGCCGACGAACCGTGGTCGAACGTGTTTGAGCGGATCGCTGCGGCGGTTGAAACGCGTCGAGTCGGAGTGGCGTGAAAGATGGTCGACGAACAGCAGCCCGCGCCGGCGAGGCGATTTCGACGTCGGATTTGGTTGATTCTGCCGATTGGGTATTTGTTCTGCCTGGGGCTCTTGATGTTCTTCGAAGAGTCGTTGATCTTCATGCCAATGCGCTACCCGGGCGGGAATTGGCAGCCGCCGGGGCTGGCGGTCGAAGATGCCTGGTTCGAGGCCGACGGACTGAAATTGCACGGCTGGTTTGTCGAAGCGAAAGAGCCGCGGGCCGCGGTGCTCATCGCGCACGGGAATGCCGGCAATGTGACCCATCGCGACGATTTGCTGCGCCACTTTTCTCGGCTGGGGGCCAGCGTGATGGTGTTCGACTATCGCGGCTACGGCCGGAGCGAGGGACGGCCCAGTGAGGCGGGGGTGCTGGCCGACGCCCGCAGCGCCCGCCGCTGGCTGGCCGAGCGGGCGGGCGGGGAAGAGCGTGACATCGTGTTGTGTGGCGAATCGCTCGGCGGCGGCGTGCAGGTCGATCTGGCCGCCAAGGACGGCGCGCGGGGATTGATCTTGATCAGCACGTTCGATTCGCTGCCCACGGTCGCGGCGTATCACTATCCCTGGTTTCCGGTGCGGTGGTTGATGCGGACACGGTTAGACTCGGTGGCCAAGATCGCGGCTTATCACGGTCCGCTTTTGGAGATTCATGGCGAGTGGGACACGATCGTGCCGCTGGCCATGGCCCAGCGGCTGTTCGATGCCGCGAACGAACCAAAAGAACTCGTCATCGTGAAGCGCGGCGATCATAACGATCCGCTCGGTATGGAGGCGCTGTCGGCGATCGACCGATTCTTTAGACGACTCGCGGCCGGCGGCGACGGAGCGAACGGGCAAACCGTCAAGCGGCCCTGAAAGCCACGAAACGATTCAGCCCAGGCTGGATTGATCAACCGAAGTGTCGGACGCGGGGGCCTCGAGCAATTTGCGCACGCCCAAGGGATCGCTGGGATCGGCGGCCAAGAGGCGCGTGACGACTTGTTGGGCCAGGTCGCCTTTGCCCAATTCGCGCAAGCAATAGACCAAACCTTTTCCGGCTTCGAAGAATCCCTGGTTGGCTGGCACGAGGTGGGGAAGCTGGCCCTGGCCGCCGGCTCGCTCCCAAGCCTTGGCCCCGATTTCGAAAGCATAGCCAAAATGGCCGCGAGCCAGGCGCAGATCGTTTTCGGCTAGGGCGAGTTCGCCCAACATGCGGTGCGCGGCTAGGCAGTCGCTGCAACCGTTCAGCAGCCACAGCAACTCGTCGCGGGCGATCTCCCCTTCGCCCCCATCGATCATTTTTTGGACTTCTTCCAAATCGTCAGCACGATCGCGGGCACAGCGCGGGTGGACCAATTCCCAGGCGTCGCTGGCGGCCGTCTTTCGCACCCCGATTTCGTGGGAACTCTTGCGCGCGGCGCCGCCGGATTTCGATGCGGGTCGGCGAGGGGGTTTACGCTTGTGTGCCACGATGGACCGATCTGGGGCGGGAAAAACTCTCGAAACGGATTTGAGGCCTGCCGACGGCGCTCGTGCCGGACAACCCGAATTGAAGTTACCAACCAATCCCCCTCGCCGTCTATCGCTAGTGCGCGCAAGAAACCATCTGTCCATGGCATGTGGCGGACGCAGAGCACGGCATATTCAATCGGCCGGGGGGTTACCGTATGATGGAATGGAGCGAAATCGCCGCCGATCCGGGTAGTGCGCCAAGAGTTAAGTGGAACAGCAGTCGAGGCAAGTCAGGCAGGCAATGAACATCACGTTTACATGTCCGCATTGCTCGCACGACGTCCGCCAGGACGTTGACGCCGCCGCCGGCCAGCTTGTCTGTCCGGCTTGTCACGAGCCGATCCGGCTGCCGGCCGGGGCGATCGAGCGTGGGCGGCTGTCGCGATGCCTGGTTTGCCCAAGCACCGACCTGTTCGTCCGCAAGGATTTTCCGCAGCGGCTGGGGGTCGGCCTGGTCGGGTTGGGAGTGATCGGCAGCTCGATCAGTTGGGGATTTGGCTGGCCGATTACCACGTTTGCCATTTTGTTTGCCACGGCATTGCTCGACGTCGTGTTGTACATGATCGTCCCCAATGCCTTGATGTGCTATCGGTGTGGGGCTCAATATCGCCAGGTCGAGGGCTTGGATCAGCACGGTGCGTTTGATCTGGAAGTCCACGAACGGCACCGGCAGGCCAAGCATCGCGGACGTGCCCGCGGCGCGGTCGCCGAGCGCCGCTAGGGCGGCCGCCAGTCGAATTGAGCAAGAACGCCGCAGCGGTTCGCCGCTGGCCCGCCCGGTCGGGCCGCCGAGCGAACGAACGAATTAATCGAGTCGGGATTTCCCGAGCTGCATGGATCAAGAACGCGAGCGGATCAAAGACGACCTGCGCGGGCTGGTGAAAGGGGACGTGCGTTGCGACGACCTCTTCCTGCAGCTCTACGCCAGCGACGCCAGCATTTTCGAGATCCGCCCTTTGGCGGTCGTCAGGCCGCGAAACCTGGCCGATGTAGTGGCCACGGTGCGCTACGCGGCCGAAAACAAGCTGCCAATCCATCCGCGTGGGGCGGGAACGGGCCTGGCCGGCGAGTCGCTGGGGCGGGGGCTCGTCATCGACTTCTCCCGCTACATGCAGCGGATTCTGGCCACCGAGACCGACACCGTCCGCTTGCAGCCCGGCGTCGTCCATGCCCGACTGAACGAGCATCTCAAGTCGCGCGGGCGACAGTTCGGGCCTGACCCGGCCATGTCGATCGTGACGACGATGGGCAGCGTGGTGGCGATCGATGCGGGTGGCAGTCATTGGCTGAAGTATGGCTCGGCGCGGCAGCATGTCCGCAGCCTGCAAATCGTGCTGGCCGACGGACAGGTGATGGAAGTGGGACGCGAGCCGGTGGCCGGTCCGACGTTCGACGCGCAGTCGCCGCGCGGCCGGTTGGTGTCGGAACTGGCCGACTTGATCCTGCGAAACCGGGGACTGATCGATGCCGGGCAGCCGCGAAGCCTGGTCAATCGCTGCGGCTATCAATTGCGCGGCGTGCTGGGCGAACAGGAGCTCGATCTGCCGAAGTTGATCAGCGGTTCGGAAGGGACGCTGGCGCTGATCACCGAAATGGTCGTGGCGACGCAGCCCTTGCCGCGGCATCGTGGGCTGGTGCTGCTGCTGTTCGATCGCTTGGAAAACGCGGCCCGGGCGGTCAACGAGACCGTGGCCCTGGGGCCCAGCGCCTGCGACCTGATGGATCGCCGCCATTTGAGCCTGGCTCGCGAAAGCGCGGCGTTTTACGACCAGTCGATTCCGGCCGAAACCGAGGCGGTGCTGCTGGTGGAATTCGATGGCGAAACGATCGCCGAGGTGCGCACGCGTGGGCAGCAGCTCATTGACCGGGTGCGGCGGAAAAAACGCCTCGCATTTCACGCCCTGCAAACGCAGGACAAGGTCGAAATGGAATGGTACGGCCGGCTGGCGAAGAAAGTCGTGCCGACGCTCTATCGGATGAAGGGTGCGAGCCGACCGATTCCGTTCATCGAGGATTTGGCGGTGCCGCTGACCTCGCTGGCCGACTTTCTGGTGCGGATGCAAAACGTGCTCAAGCGGCACGAGGTGATCGCCTCGCTGTTCGCCCACGCCGGTCACGGCCAGCTGCACCTGCGTCCGTTTCTCGATCTGGCCGACCCGGCGGACGCCGCCAAGATTGCGCCGCTGGCGGCCGATCTGTATCACGAAGTGCTCGACGTGGGCGGGACGATCAGCGGCGAACACGCGGCCGGTTTGAGCCGCACGGCCTTCATCCGTCAACAATACGGTCCGCTGACCGACGTCTTCGTCGACGTGAAGCGGCTCTTCGATCCGCAGAATCTGCTCAATCCGGGCAAGATCGTCCACGGCGATCCCGAAGCACTTGTGCTGAATCACCGGGCGATGGGCCTGGCGCCGCCGCCAATGCCCGCTGCGCCGCTGTTGGCTCCCTTGGCGAACGGGTCGCCGTCCGAACCGCCGCCAGAGGCGCCTGGGCCACCCGCCCTTTCGCCGATCCAACTGCAATTGCGATGGTCGCCCCAGGAAGTGGCCGAATTGGTGCGCGACTGCAACGGCTGCGGCGCTTGCCGCTCGCAATTGCCCGACGTGCGGATGTGCCCGATTTTTCGGCTGGGGCCAGCCGAAGAGAGCTCGCCCCGGGCCAAAGCCAACGTGATGCGGGCGGTGCTGGCCGGCAAGCTCGATGCCGGCACGCTGGCCAGCGAAGAGTTCAAAAGCCTGGCCGACTTGTGCGTGAACTGCAAGATGTGCCGGCTGGAATGTCCGGCCAGCATCGATATTCCCCGGCTGATGATCGAGGGAAAAGGGGCCTACGTGCAAGTGAACGGGCTGCCGACCTCCGATTGGATCATGTCGCGGATCGATTGGCTGTCGGCCGTGGGAAGCATGTTGCGGCCGGTGGCCAATTGGGCGATCGCCAATCGCGGTGCGCGGTGGTTGATGGAAAAGACGCTGGGCATTGCCCAGGGGCGAAAGCTGCCCCGGTTTGCGGCCCGGAGTTTCATGCGCCTGGCGGCGCGGCGGCGTTTGACGCGGGCCACGCGGCGCAGCGGCCGCAAGGTGCTTTATTTTGTCGACACTTACGCGAATTATCACGATCCCCAACTGGGCGAAGCCCTGGTCGAGGTGCTGCAGCACAACGGCATCGCGGTTTACGTCCATCCGGGACAAACGTCGTCGGCCATGCCGCTCATTTCGCTCGGGGCGCTGGGCCGTGCCCAGCCGCTGGCCCGGCGGAACATCACCTTGTTGGCCGAGGCGGTGCGGCAAGGCTATCACATCATTACGACCGAGCCGTCGGCGGCGCTGGCATTGCGGGAGGAGTATCCGGCGCTGGTCGACGACGATGAGGCCAAAGTGGTGGCCGAAAACACCAGCGAGGCTTGCACCTATCTTTGGAAGCTGCACGAAACCGGCGATCTGCAACTCGATCTACGGCCGGTGAACGCCACGATCGGGTATCACTTGCCCTGCCATCTGCGGGCGCTCGAAGTCGGATCGCCGGGCGAGAGTTTGCTGCGATTGATTCCGGGACTGGTGGTGCAGCGGCTGGACGGCGGATGCAGTGGCATGGCCGGCACCTTCGGCCTGAAGCGGGAGAACTATCGGGCCAGCCTGCGCGCCGGCTGGGCGTTGATTCGCCGGGTTCGCGACCCGTTCATCCAAGTCGGGGCGACGGAATGCAGCAGTTGCAAGTTGCAAATGGAACAAGGCACGCACAAGGCGACGATCCATCCCTTGAAGATCCTGGCTTTGGCCTACGGGCTGATGCCCGAGGCGGCCGAACTGTTCGCCCTGCGGAATGAAGAATTGACGGTCACGTGATAGGCCGGGAGGCGCGTGAAGCGGCGGCGAGTCCCGGCGCGACGAGCCGCCAAAGAACGAGTCGAGATTCAGCCCTTGTCGACCTCACCGCGGATCTATCTCGATAACGCGGCCACAAGCTGGCCGAAGCCGCAGGCCGTGTATATGGCGGTCGAGCATGCGATGCGCCATGTCGGTGCGCCGGCCGGGCGCAGCCCTTATGCCGAGGCGATCGAAGCGACGCGCAGCGTCGAGGCGGCCCGGCGGGCGTGCGCCGGCTTGCTGGGCGTCGTTGACCCGGCACGTTTGATTTTCACGACCAGCGGCACGCACGCGCTCAACCTGGCGATACATGGCCTGCTTCAGCCTGGCGATCACGTGGTGACCAGCGTCGTCGAGCACAATTCGGTGCTGCGACCGCTGGCCGCCTGGCGCGATCGAGGAGCGATCTCGCTCACCTACCTGTCGTGCGACGGCATGGGACGGATCGATCCGGACGACGTCCGGGATGCGATCGAGCCGAACACCCGGCTGGTGGTGCTCACGCATGCCTCGAACGTGACCGGCGCGATCCAGCCGGTGGCCGAAGTAGCGGCGATCGCCCGCGAGCGCGGAGTGCGGATGCTGGTCGACGCAGCGCAAACGGCCGGGCATTTGCCGATCGACGTCGAGACGCTCGGCGTCGATCTCTTGGCCACCTCGGGGCACAAAGGTTTGCTCGGCCCGCTGGGTACCGGTTTGCTCTATCTGGGAGCCGAGATGGGGGGCGCACTATTGCCGCTCGAGCAAGGAGGAACGGGGACGCACAGCGAGGAGGACCAGCAACCAACGACGCTGCCCGATCGGTTTGAGTCGGGCAATTTGAACGTGCCGGCGATCGTTGGGTTGGGAGCGGGAACCGATTTTCTGGTTGCCCGCGGCGTGGTTGCCCGGCATGCCGAGTCGCAAGCCCTCGTGGAGCGGCTGCGGGGCGGATTAGCCGAGGTCCCCGGCGTGCGGCTGTTCGGGCCGCCGGCGGCGGACAGCGTGGCCCTGGTCAGTGTGACGATCGAGGGCTATGATCCACAGGAAGCCGCGGCGGTGCTGGATGCGAGTTTCCGGATTCAAGTTCGGCCCGGCTTGCACTGTGCACCGCTCATGCATCGCGCCCTGGGGACGATCGCTCAGGGAGGGACGGTGCGGCTGAGCTTGGGCGCGTTCACGACGGCGGAAGAAATCGACGCGGTTCTGACGGCAATCAGGCAGATGACGGCGCACTGATCGGGCGCACTTACTCCGACGAGGCCAAAGAGGGCCGGAGCGATCCCGAAGACCATGAGTGCCAAACCTTGGTTTCAGGCCGGTTTGCGTTTTGAGTGCACGCAATGCGGCGATTGCTGCACCGGTGCGCCCGGCTACGTGTGGGTGAATCGTGAAGAGATCGAGGCGCTGGCCGCTAAGATGGGCCTCGAAGTGCCCGAATTCGAAGAGCGGTACGTCCGCACGATCGGCGTGCGGAAAAGCCTGGTGGAATTCGACAACGGCGACTGCGTTTTTTTTGACGGCAAACGGCGCACCTGCACCGTATACGACGCTCGGCCTCGGCAGTGCCGCAGCTGGCCGTTTTGGGAGTCGAACGTCCGCACGCCTCAGGCTTGGGAGCAGACCTGCCAGGTCTGCCCTGGCAGCGGCAAGGGCAAGTTGGTCTCGGCCGACAAGATCTTGCATCAAGTCAGCCTGATCCGAATCTAGGCCGTTTGGCTTTCGAGCGACGCTCGCAGCACGCTGTCAATTGGGCCGCCTGCTGGACGCCTGCCATCGTCTGGGTGGGTGAAGCTTGCCGAATGGGTGGAATATTCGGGTTGGTTCAAGTTTGCCGATCCGATGGCCGATATCACTCTCAACAGTAGAGCGCGGGGCAGACAGCAGGCGGAAGAAATAGCCCGCCTGACCGTCTTCGGCGAGCAAGGCTTCCGATTCGGCCGATTGCCACGCAAGTGCTTTGCTCGGCAGTGCTTATGCCGCAAAAGTGGAATCGCTGTCGGGCCGGATGACAATAAGCTCTTTGAAAATTTGAAGTTGCGCCAAATCTTCTCGGCCGTAGCGGCAAGAGCGAGGCACGGTTTTGCCGCCGCCAGGCCAGAGGAGCGAGAAGCAGGAAACGGCATTTCCGCTTGACTGTAGTTCTTATGCCATTTACACTTGGAGCATGACAGGGCCGTCCGAATCGCCGCCATTGCGGGGCAATTCGGCACCGCTTTTCTCACAGGAGATCCGCGTCGTGACCAAGAAAGAAATCGTCAAGACCATTTCCGACGAGATTGGGCTAACGCAGCTCAAGACGAAGGAGATCGTCCAAAAGACGTTCGATGCCATTGTCGAGACTTTGGTGGACGAACGTCGCATCGAGCTGCGAAATTTTGGCGTCTTCGAAGTCAAGAAACGTGCGGCTCGCAAGGCCCGCAATCCTCGCACCGGGGCCAAGGTTTACGTCCCCGAGAAGTTCGTGGTGACGTTCAAGCCGGGCAAGGAAATGGAAGAGCGGGTGCGAGAGCTGGAACGCCAGGCAGCGGCAGCCCGAGCAGCGGCAGTCGGCCAGCGTGGGGACGAAGATGGCGGCAGCGAAAATCCTGCCAGCAACTCGACTTATAGCAATCAAGGCGACTAGCAGACGGGCGATAGCGAAGTATGGATTCTGGCGGCCGATGCTGGGCAAGTGCTATCGACCCTGGCACGCTAAACCTTTACCATTCGCGACGATTACACATCTCGAGCGGACCACGCTCGGCACGCCCTCGGACGTGCCTGACGACGACCAATCAAAACAACCGCTTGGCAGTCTGCCGGGCATAAGCAGGATCACCGTTCGGCGCCGTTTGAAAAAGCACCTCGCGGAATGTGCGCGACAGCGACTCGAAGATCATTCGGAGCCGCGATCGTGCTCGGGGTACGCGAAAATACCAGGGACGTTCCCGCCCTGGGCGAGGTAATTCGCCGGAGAAGGCCGCGCGCAATGAATGCGGCGGCTGGGGCAAGAGTGGGATCACGTTTCACGGAGGAATCGTGTGATGCGCAGCTTGATGCTGACTCTGACGCTGGCCACACTGCTGAGCACGAGCTCGGGGTGCATCGTGCCGATTTACTCGGGCGATTCGGCGCTGCGAACCCAAGAGTTGATCTTCACGTCGGAAAACTTACGCGTGATCGTTGAGGAATGGCAACGCATCTGGTTCCTCGACCAGCCGACGCACTTGACTCCCTTCCGCACGCACGGGGGAATCATCTAAGTAGGACCGCAAGCGTCGTGGGGTGTCCCCCCACCGGCACTTGCCAGGCGACGTGTCTCACGATTCGCCCCGGAAGCGCACCGACCCTCGCCTGAGCCTCCGATTCGATTTAACCGTTTTCTGGCCGGGCGGTTGAAAACATCCTTGTCGCAATCTTTCGCGGCGCGCGACGCTCAATTGCCGCCTGTGCGGCCCCGGTTCGAGCCCGGCCGCTCCGCCTGGCGAGCCTGGCCTTCGGCACGCTGCAGTGGGTCGCTCATCGACGGCGAGCG
>DATJTR010000773.1:0-2475 GCA_035503215.1 Pirellulales bacterium | reverse complement strand
GGTCCGGCTGGTCGGCGACGAAACCGGCCATGAGCACAAAGTCAAAATCGATCGGCTCTTTCGGCTGGCCGTCGAGGCGTGCGAAGATCGGTGAGCGATCGTGCGGTGGAAGCGTGCTTCACGTAAACGGGGCGGCGGTTGAGTGAAGCGCGACGCAGCAAAGAACGTGCCCTACGGAGACGCGCCACGCGTCTTGCGTTCGGCGGACAAGGCCTGCTCGAGCACCATCTTGGCCCGCTGGGCATGCGGATCGATTTGCAAAACCTCGCGGCACAGTTCGATGGCTTCGGCCAGTTGGCGTTTGGCCAGCAGGGCGTTCGCCAAGTCGATCCGGTGATCGAGCTGGCCCGGATTGAGCCGCGCGGCCTCGCGAAATTCGGCGATCGCGTCGTCGAGTCGGCCGCCGCGAATGAGCGCGATTGCCAGCCGGGAGTGGGCCAGATCGGAGAGCGGATCGATCTGTACCGCATCCTGGAATTCTCGCAGGGCCTCGACCGGCTTGCCTTGCGAACCGAGACACTCGCCCAGCAGCACGTGGGCCTCGGCGATCATGTGGCGGCCGATCGTGTATTGGGCCACGGCCTGGCGGCACTCGGCGGTGGCCTCGGGGATTTTTCCTTGCTGCACGTACACGCGGGCCAGGCAGTAATGAGCGATCGAGTTATTCGGCGTCGCGGCGACGGTGCGGGTCCACACGGCCTCGGTCGTTCGCCAATCGCCGGTTCGAACCCAACTCGTGGCCGCCAGCGCGATGACCGAGGCGGCCGCCAAGCCGGGCAAAAGCCATGCGGGTGCGTGTGCCCCGGGCTTCGATCGCCAAGCCCGGACCGCGGCCGCGACGCCCCAGGCCACGGCAATCGACAGGCCGATCTGGCTGAGATAGGTGTAGTTGTCGGCCCGGCCTTGCAGGAAATGTCCCACCAGTCCCAGGACCGGGACGAGCATTCCCAGGAACCAGAGCCAGCCCACGAAAAGGTAGGGCTGCCGGCGCCAGAGCCACCCGACCACGCTGCTGATTGCCAGCAAAACGAGCGACGAACCGGCGATTCATTCCGCTGGCATGTGGCTGCCGAGATTGGGATAGAACGGCGAGAGGCGGATCGGCAATAGCGACTGGCCGACGTAGGCGGCCGCCGCCACTGCCGCATTGCCCAGCCGGGTCGCAAGCGACAAGTGATCGACCCGCTGGGACAAGGCGAACGAGGCGTGGGTCACCATCACGATCGTGCAGCTCGTGGCCGACAGACAAAAGAGTGGAATCTTTTCCACGACCAGCCGCCAGCCGACCGGCAGGCGAGCGAGCCAGTTGCCCGGCGAACCGGATTCTGACGCCGGCGCTTGAAACCGCGCGAGCGGCCAATAGTCGAGGAGTAGCAGCACCATGGGGACCGTGACCAGCATGGCTTTCGACATCAAACCGGCGGCCAAAAACAGGGCCACCGGCACGTAGCGGGCCAGCGACGGCCGCTCGACGTAGCGCACATAGGCGGCGAGCGTGAGCATGAAGAACAAGCCGGCCAACACCTCACGGCGCTCGGAAACCCAGGCCACGGTCGAGACGTGCAACGGATGAATGGCAAAGACCAACGCCACCCACGCGCTAAGCCAGCGCTGGCCGGTCATCCGCAGCAGGACCAAGAACAGCAAGACTGACGAGGCCGCGTGCAGCACGACGTTCGTCAGATGATGCAGGCCGGGATGCTGGGTGCCAAAAAACTGGCAATCGAGCATGTGCGAGATGTCGGTCAGCGGCGTCCACTCACCGTACGGACCGTCGGTAAACGCCCAGCGAATGCCCGACAGGGTGACGCCGGGGGTGATGTGCGGATTGGCGAAGACGAAGCCCGCATCGTCGACGTTGATGAATTCGAATTGGGCCGTCTGGCCGAAGACCAGGCCGACCGCGGCGACGATGAGCGCGCAAATGCCGAGAACTTGCAGCCTCGGCCGGCGCGGCTCGCCAGCTGACCGCGGCTGATTGGAACGTTTTTCGGTAACGGCTTCGCTCATTGGCTGCTGAGTTTGACACCGGCCGGACCCCGACGAAGACCCCGCTGCTGGCAAACGCCCCGCCGGCACCCGAATCCATGTTCGCTCGGCAGCAGGAGATCGGCAAGCCGTCGCCGACGGGGCCAAGCGTAGATTCGTCCGCGCCGGACTTGCGGTAGCGAAAACCTTCGGGGCTGGGCCCCGGCCGGGTGCGCGCCATCCATGCCCGGCTCAGCGCCGACAAAGGGACGAACAACTCGACGACGGTCAAAATGCTGTCGGTGATGCTCGACAAGGGAATCGTCCGGCGCGACGAGAGCGAGTCGCACCACGTCTATCGGGCCGCGCATCGCGCCCCCGAAGCGCCTTTGAGGGAACTACGGTCCCGCCTCCAGCGGCCAAACGCCCCGAATAGCCGGGGCCAAAGCACGTTCAGCCGACTGGTTGTTTCAAGCGAGCCAATTCGGCTTCGACGGCCGCGGCAAA
>DATJTR010000772.1:0-7882 GCA_035503215.1 Pirellulales bacterium | reverse complement strand
CCAGTTGGCCTTGGGACTCTTCCGTCCAACCGACGTCCACACCTCTTCCAACCAAACTGCGTTCGATCATGCCGCGCGCGAGCGAAAATCTCAAGCGGCGAAAGTAGGCCAGTGGGAGGCTACAGACTACAGTCCACAGGCTGCAGGTCGGAAGCGTGGCAGCGCTATGTGGCCAGGTGAAAGCCAGCACGCCTGTTCAACCGCGTTGGGCCGCGCGCGGCGCTGCGAATGCGAGTTTACTGTAGTCTGCAGCCTGTAGTCTTCAGTCTCATTCCTTCTCTTTTGCACTCCTCGTGTTGCATTTTGCATTGCGGTGGAGGGGCCACTTGGAAAGCGCGATCAGCGCAAGGCTTGATAGGCTATCGCGCTGCGAGCCGAAATGGTCATGGGCACGCTTCTTGCAAAGAGCAACGGCGGAGAATTGCCAAGGTCGCGGAACCCGCGCTCATGCCTCACCCATCACACCGGTTTCGAGTCGAGCTTTTGGGTGGGCCGGCCGATGGCTGGCAGCGCGATTTTGACAAGCCACTGGGTCGGATGATTGGGTTGCCATGCGATTGGCGCGCGGACCGATCGGCAGACGTTCGGGCACACGGCGACGGCCGGCGGCATCTGGCTGGCTATGAACTCGCCTGGCGGAGATTCGCGATCGACGAGGAAGGGATTGTCGTGGTCCGCATGGCCTACGGCTTCGTCGGCTGGCGGCGCTTCCGAAACCAGGGGCTCGGCGAACGCCTTGCTCAGGCTGCGGCCCAAGCGACAGGAATCGGCTGGCTGGCAAAGCTGGCCGGTGGGTGGCGGCGGCCGCTGGACGTGGAAAGGCTGGTCGTGTGCCGACGTGAGAGATCGAAACGCGGGAAGCGGAAGGAATTGGCGAAGGAATAAGTTGCCGGCGCAGTGCAGGTTTTTGGGACGGCGTTGTCGGAATTTGGCTCGCGGAACGACACCGTTTGGCGACGTGCCTCGTGTTCTCGTAGGCGATTGGAAGCCGGCGCGGGCCGATCTCGTTTCAAGGAGAAGACGATGAAGAAGATTGAAGCCATCTTGCGTCATTTCAAACTCGAAGAAGTGAAAGACGCACTCAACGCGCACGGCGTCCAAGGAATGACCGTGACCGAAGTTCGCGGCTTCGGGCGGCAGAAGGGGCACCGCGAAGTGTATCGCGGGGCGGAATATACGATCGACTTTCTGCCGAAGGTGAAGATCGAAGTCGTGGTCAACGACAACGAAGCGTCGCACGTCGTCGATGCGATCATGAAGACCGCCCGGACCGGCGAGGTGGGAGATGGCAAGATCTTCATCACCGACCTGGCGGCCGTGATTCGCATCCGCACCGGCGAAGCCGAAAAAATGCTCGTATAGGCTAGCAAGCGCGGCCCGAACGGATTGTTAGCCCGACGTTTGCGATTGCCGGCTGTGTGTGGTCACAGCTCTTAACTCCCCGCCAGTGCGCGAGATTGGAGCACGCCCGCGGTGCGGATTGCGGTAAACCGCAATTCTGATAGGTAGCGTTGCTTGCTGGCGGGTTGCGTGGTCGCGGGGGGGCGGACTACACTCGGTGTTCTGAAAACGCGACCAGTTGGCCAGTCGGGTGAGCATTCCGGGCCGCGGTCCATGACACCACCAGTTGAGAAAAGAAGCGCGATGCCTGAAGGAAGTATTAAGAAGTTGACGGACAAGGGTTTTGGATTCATCAAGACGGGAGCAGCGAAAGACCTGTTCTTCCACGTGTCGGCCTTGCAAGGCGTGACGTTCGACGAACTGCACGAAGGCCAAAAAGTCTCGTTCACCGAAGGGCAAGGACCCAAAGGTCCGTGCGCCGAGAACGTGCAGGTTCTGGACTGAGTTTTTGCGCTCGGCCCCTCCTTCGTCGGGCCTCGCGCCGCTCGCTTGTGCCCTGTGGGCAACGCTCGCTGGTTCTTGCCCCTGGCGGAAGACGCAGATTGTTTCGACGTTGGCGGGATAGCGCCGGTGCTGGAGCTTTTTCGATAGCCCACGCCGGCCGCCAATGTTAGCGTCGTTGCGCAGGCTCGGCGTCTGAGAGCACTTCTGCGATTGCCTCCGCGAAAACCAACCAATAGTCGGCACTCACCCCCTTCTGAGTCCTTGAGCCGTGCTGCGCAAGGCCGCGCGCTAGGTCCTGAATTCTGGCTCGCCTGTCGTCTGCCGGGACAGATCTACGACTCGACGATTGCCATCGTCGAATTGCAGGGACCGCCATGTCGGCCGGCCGGTCGCCAAATCCCGGCCTCTGCGTAACCCAAATGTCTCGAACGGCCTTGGTTACCCGGTCGATCAGCTCTGGATCAATGGTTGTGTTCTTCGCCATGCCCCCATCATATCCGAGCCGAGGGTCAGACCGGGACACGTCTCGAATCGGCGGTGAGCCGCGACCTCGGCGACAAAAAAGTTGCTGCGGGAAAAGGGAAATGCGATAATAAAAGCCTCTGAAACGTCCCGCCGCATTGCTGTCGAAGCATCACAGTAAAGAACGCCTCGCCAACGGGTTGCAGCCTGGCCGCTGCCGTCGATCGGAAGCCTAGGCCGATCGAGCCATCGAAGAGCGAAATTGGATTCCCGCCGTGCTCCCCTCTTTCAGCTTGCGCACTTGGTTGGCGATGCGCTTTGCGCTCGGGCCTGCCTTCGGCAACCCTCACGCCGCTCGCTTGTGCCCTGTGGGCACCGCTCGCTGGTTGTGTGCGGCCCGCGGCTTTCCCCTCCTGCTTTTGCTGGTCCTTTGGGCCGGCGGCGTGTGCCAGGCGGCCGACCGGACGATTGATTTCAATCGCGAGATCAAGTCGCTGCTGTCGCGGTCGTGCTTCCGTTGCCATGGGCCCGACGCGGCCGAACGCAAAGGGGGCAAGGACGGGCTGCGGCTCGATACGGCCGATGGATCGCGGGAAGATCTGGGGGGCTATGCCGCAGTGGTGCCGGGCAAACCCCAGGAGAGCGCGCTCATCGCCCGCATCTCGTCGAGCGATGATGGCGAGCGGATGCCGCCGCCGGAGGCCGGCAAGCCCCTGAGCCCGGCCGAGATCGAACTGCTCACGGCCTGGATTCGCCAAGGTGCTGAGTACACGCTGCACTGGTCGTATGCGCCGCGGGTGCGGCCTGCGCCGCCGGCGGTGAACGACGAGAAATGGGTGCGCAATCCGATCGATCGCTTCACGCTGGCCCGGCTGGAGCGCGAGGGCTTGCGGCCGTCGCCCGAGGCCGATCGCCAGGCTCTGATCCGCCGGGTGTCGCTCGACCTGGTCGGTTTGCCGCCGACGCTGGAAGAAGTCGATGCGTTCGTGGCCGACACCGATCCGGCGGCCTACGAGAAACTGGTCGATCGGCTGCTGGCCAAGCCGGCGTATGGCGAGTATTGGGGGCAGCAGTGGCTCGATCTGGCCCGCTACGCCGACTCGGCCGGATACGCCGACGATCCACCGCGAACGATCTGGCTGTTTCGCGATTACGTGATCCGCGCGCTGAATGCCAACAAGCCGTTCGACGAGTTCACCGTCGAGCAGATCGCCGGCGACTTGCTGCCCAGCCCGACGGAAGAGCAGCTCATGGCCACGGCGTTTCACCGCAACACGCTGACGAACAACGAGGGAGGGACCGACGACGAAGAGTTCCGCAACGTGGCGGTGGTCGATCGGGTGAACACGACGATGGCGGTGTGGATGGGGACGACGATGGCGTGTGCCCAGTGCCACAATCACAAGTACGATCCCTTGTCGCAAGCCGAGTACTTTAGGCTGTTCGCGTTTTTCAATCAAAGCGAAGACCGCGACCGCCGCGATGAGTCGCCGCTGTTGTCGGTGTATAGCGAGCCGCAGCAGAAGCAGCGGGCCGAGTGGCAAACGGAACTGGCGCGCCTGGAAGAATCGCTGCGGACGAAAGCGGCGGAGACGGGTCCCGCGCGCGAGCGCTGGGTGGCCGATTTCCCGCGCGACCTGGCCTGGCAAACGCTGCAGCCGACGGCGGCCAAATCGCAAAGCGGCCAAGCGATGACGATTTCGCCCGAGGGGGTGGTGAGCGTGGCGGGGCCGGCGGCCGCGGGAGATACGCACACCCTCGAACTCGCTGCTCCGGCGGGCACGATCGGCACGCTACGGCTGGAAGCGCTGGCCGACGACGCGCTGCCCAGCAAGGGACCGGGATTCTCGGGTGGGAATTTTCACATCACGCACGTCTCGGCCCGGCTGATTCCGCCCGAGCAACGGCAGCCGCTGGGGCGCTTTGTGCGGATCGTACTCTCGGGAAAAGAGCGGATCCTGTCGCTGGCCGAAGTCGAGGTGTGGCAGGGAACCGAGAACGTCGCCCGCGCGGGCGTGGCCACGCAAAGCACGACCGATTTCGGCGGCCCGCCGGAATTGGCGATCGATGGCAACACGAACGGCGATTTCAATGCCGCGCACTCGACGACCCATTCGGCCATCTCGACCGATCCTTGGTGGGAAGTCGATCTCAAGGCCGAACTGCCGCTCGACCGGATCGTGGTCTGGAATCGGACCGACGGCGGAGTTACCTCGCGGCTGGCCGGGGCGCAATTAATCGTGCTGGATGGCGAGCGGAAGCCGGTCTGGCGGCAGTCGCTGACTCCTCTGCCCGAGCCGAGCACCCAGTTTTCGCTCGACGCCGGTCGCGACATTCCGCTGGCCACGGCCGCGGCCGATTTCACGCAAACGGGGTTCGATGCCGCGCGGGTGATCGCCGCCGCCGCAGCGGACGCCAAAGGCTGGGCGATTGGTGGCCAGACGGGCAAATCGCACACGCTGGGGCTGGCCCTCGCCTCGCCGCTGGAGGTCGCAGCCGGCTCGAAACTGATCGTGTCGATCGAATACGCCGCCAAGCCGGCGAATCTGACTCTGGGCCGCTTCCGACTCTCGGCCAGCAGCGACGCGCGGGCCATGCTGGCGGCCAGCACTCCGCAAGAGGTGATCGCGGCAGTCGCCGTGCCGGCGGACCAGCGGACCGCGGCCCAGAACGAGGCGATCGCCAAGCATTACGACACGATCGCGCCGGAGCTGGTGGCGCTGCGCGGAGAGATCGCCAGCATCAACAAGCAACTGGCCGACATGCCGGCCGACACGGTGCCGATCATGCGCGAGCTGCCGGCCAAGGGGCAGCGCGTGACCAAGATCCAGCGGCGGGGAAATTTTCTGGACGTGGGGGACGCGGTGACTGCCGGCACGCCGGCCGTGTTTCCGCCACTGCCGGCCGAGGCGACGAATGGCGCGGCGACAAGCGACGCGGTGCCCAACCGTTTGGCACTGGCCCGCTGGCTGATCGATGAACGCAATCCGCTGACGGCGCGCGTGGTGGCCAATCGATTTTGGGAGTCGATTTTCGGCATCGGCATCGTGGCCACGAGCGAAGATTTTGGCTCGCAGGGCGATCTGCCGAGTCATCCGGAGCTCTTGGATTGGCTGGCCAGCGAACTGGTCGATTCGCACTGGAACACGAAGGCGCTGGTGCGGCTGTTGGTCACTTCGGCCACGTATCGGCAGTCGTCGCTGGTGACGCCGGCGCTGGCCGAGCGCGATCCGGACAATCGCCTGTTGGCCCGCGGGCCGCGGGTTCGCTTGTCGGCCGAGGTGGTACGCGACCAGGCGCTGGCCGTGAGCGGATTGCTCAGCGGCAAGATGTTTGGCCCGCCGGTGCGGCCGGCGCAGCCGGCACTGGGATTGAGCGCGGCCTTCGGCGGAGGGACCGATTGGCAGACGAGCAGCGGCGAAGACCGGCTGCGGCGGGCGATCTACACCACCTGGCGGCGGAGCAATCCGTATGCTTCGATGGCCACGTTCGACGCCCCGAACCGCGAGGTGTGTACGCTGCGGCGCTCGCGAACCAATACGCCGCTGCAGGCGCTGGTGACGCTGAACGACCCGGTCTACATCGAGGCGGCGCAGGCCCTGGCGCGGCGGATGGTGTCCGCTGGCGCGAATCCGGAAGATTGTGCCGCACTCGGCTTCCGGCTGTGTCTGGCGCGCGCACCGCACGAAGTGGAGCTGGCCCGCCTGGTCGAGCTGTATGAACACAGCCGCGGCAAGTTCGCCGCCGACGCGGCCGCGGCCAAGAAACTGGCCGGCGACGGCGCCGATCCGAAGGCCGACGTCACGCGATTGGCCGCCTGGACCGTGGTGGCGAACGTGCTCTTGAATTTGGACGAGATGATGATGAAGAGGTAGAAGGCTACAGACTACAGGCTACAGACTACAGGACGGAGAGGACGGCTTACGCCGGCTCATTTTTGAGGCAGAAGCATGCATCCGAGAATTGAACGCATTCAGCTCGAGACGCGGCGGCATTTTTTGCGGCGCTGCCCGCTGGGCATTGGCGGGCTGGGATTGGCGTCGCTGCTGGCCGGCGAGGGTGGGCTGAACCTGGCGGCGGCCGCCGAAGCGCAAGTCGTGAATCCGCTGGCGCCGAAAACGCCTCCCTTGGCGGCCAAAGCCAAGCGGGTGATCTATCTACACCTGACCGGCTCGCCTCCGCACCTGGACATGTACGACTACAAGCCGACCTTGGTCAAGCTCGACGGCCAGCCGGCGCCGGACGAATTCGTCAAAGGCAAGCGGTTCGCCTTCACCAGCGGCACGCCGAACTTGCTTGGCACGCGGCGCAAATTCGCCCAGCACGGGCAGTCGGGCATGTGGCTTTCCGACGCGCTGCCGAACTTGCAGCCCGTGGCCGACGAACTGTGCATGATCAAGAGCATGACGACCGACCAGTTCAACCATGCCCCGGCCGAACTCTTGTTGCTCACCGGTTCGCCCCGCTCGGGCCGGCCCTCGATGGGCTCGTGGATCACGTACGGGCTGGGCTCGGTCAACGAAAACTTGCCCGGCTTCGTCGTGCTGATTTCCAGCGGCGTGCAGCCCAACGGCGGCAAGAACTCGTTCGGCTCGGGCTTTTTGCCGTCGGTCTATCAAGGGGTGCAGTGCCGCTCGAAGGGAGACCCGGTGCTGTATGCGTCGGATCCGCCGGGGATGGACCGCGAAGTGCGGCGCGACACGCTCGACGCACTCAGCGATTTGAACGCACTGCAAGCCCGCGAGCTGGGGCATCCCGAAACGCTGACGCGCATCGCCCAGTACGAGCTGGCCTTCCGCATGCAAACGGCCGTGCCCGAGGTGATGGACATCTCGCGGGAGTCGAAGGAGACGCTGGAGGCCTACGGGGCCGTGCCGGGCGGGGCGAGCTTCGCCAACAACTGTTTGCTCGCCCGGCGGCTGGCCGAGCAAGGCGTGCGGTTCGTGCAACTGTTCGATTGGGGTTGGGATTTCCACGGCACCGGCGGCGACACCGACATCGAAGACGGGCTGACCAAAAAGTGCGCCACGATGGACAAGCCGATCGCCGCCTTGATCCGCGACCTGAAACAGCGGGGCATGCTCGACGACACGCTGATCGTTTGCGGCGGCGAGTTCGGCCGCACTCCCTTCCGCGAGGGACGTACGGCCGGCAGCAAATTGCTGGGCCGCGACCATTTTCCCGATTGCTACACGATGTGGCTGGCCGGCGGCGGCACGCGGCCGGGGACGAGCTATGGCGAGTCGGACGAGCTCGGTTTTTCGATCGCGCGGGACAAGGTCCACGTCCACGATCTGCAAGCCACGATCCTGCACCTGTTGGGCTTCGACCACACGAAGCTCGTCTATCGCTTCCAGGGGCGCGACTATCGCCTGACCGACGTGCATGGCGAAGTGGTGCGGGGAATCCTCAGTTGAGGCTACAGACCGCAGGCTGCAGACTACAGGTAGGAAGCGGTGCGGCGCAGTCAGGACATGGGTGGCGCATTTGGTTCAGGACATAGGTGGCGCGCCGAGGCCAGGGTAAACGGTTGAGGTTGCACTTTCAGTCTTCCCCCCTGGGATCCCAGGGGGGA